>NZ_QHJY01000544.1 GCF_003185805.1 Caulobacter sp. D5 | reverse complement strand
GAGCCCCATCCGCTGGTCTGGATCCGCCAGAAGGGCGATCGGGCGCCGGAGCGGGGCGACAAGCCGGCCGACGACACCAGGCCGCGCCCGCCGACCTGACCGGCCGCTCTAGAGACGGTGGGGGGTGATGCCACGGACGCATCGCCCGATCCGTCTTCGAGGTCGTCCCCCGGCCCGCGCGATCGCTTAGGATTGCCGGCGGGGGAGGAACACCATGAGCCACGGCGACCTGCGCGACACGCCGATCGACGACCCGGTGGTAACGCCCTACGACCACGCCCACCTGCTGGTCTATTTGCGCCTGCTGGACGCCGCCGCCGCCCACGCCGACTGGCGCGAGGCGGCGGCCATCATCCTGGAGCTGGACGTGGCGGCCGACCCGGGGCGGGCTCGCCGCATCCACGACATCCACCTCGACCGCGCCCGCTGGATGGCCCGGGCCGGCTACAAGCATCTCTTGAAGGGAAGGCCGCCGGGGTGATGCCGCGACGGCATCGGGCGATCGCGGGGGACAGGCTTCCCGGGGAGTCCGTGCACGGAAAGAACCGATCGGCAGCTCAATCTAGAGTGAGCTTCGTCGGAGGTTCTCATGTCGCCAGACACCTCTCGGTGGCGGTCCGCTGAAGCCTATGGCTATGTCGACAACCTGTCCGGGGCGGATCTGGCCTGGGAATATCTTCGTCGCAACCCAGATTACCAGAACGACTTCGAGACTGCGAGCCGGGCGCACGACGCCGAACGGCTGGACGCCCGCTGGGGGCTGCGATTTCCCCGTCGATCCATCGCTTGAGGCCGACCGCGCGCAGGTGTGGTGGCGTCCCGAGGTCGACGCCGAACTGATCCAGTTGCAGGCCGTGCCGGCCGGGTCCGGGGCGCGGCTCTTCAGTCCGGCGGCCAACGCCCTCGGCGAGGCCTGGTGGTCGCTGGGCGCCGGGCGCGACAAGATCCGCCTGGCCCTGCTCGCCCACGCCGCCAGCCCCGGCCAGCCGCTCGCCGCCATCGTCCCGCTCGACGCCGCCGCGCCCAGCCGCCTGCGGGCCCTGGCCCGTCTCCTGCGCCACCTGGACGGCGCGCCGCCAGCG
>NZ_QHJY01000543.1 GCF_003185805.1 Caulobacter sp. D5 | reverse complement strand
GTCGGGCGCCTGGGCCTCGACGCCCAGGGGGGCGAGGCTCTCGGTGGTCGCCGCCTCGATGGCGGCCACCACCGGCTCGACGCGGTCGAGGCCGATCAGCAGTTCGGCGTCGTCGGCCGGAGCGAAGGCGGCGCCGGCGAGTTCGCGGAGCGCCAGGCGCGGGCCGGCTTCGAACAGGATCCAGGGGCCGGGGCCGGGCTCGGGGTCCAGCGAGACACGTATGACGAGGCCCGGGGCGCGCAGGGCGGCCAGCACGGCCAGGGCGCGGTTGCGGGCGACGAGGTCGGAGATGTCGGCGGCGGGGCCTTCCCCCGCTTCGAGGTCGATGAAGGCGCTCATGCGTCGTCGTCCACGCTGCCGGTGACGGCCATGCGCACCAGCCGGGTCAGGCTGGCGGCCTCCATCTTGGTCATGATCCGCGAGCGGTGCAGCTCGACGGTCTTGGGGCTGATGCCCAGCTCATAGGCGATGACCTTGTTGACCTTGCCGGCCACCACCAGGGCCATGACCTCGCGCTCGCGGTCGGTCAGGCCGGCCACCCGCCGGGCATAGGCCTCCTGGCCGGCCGAGACGACGGGCCGGACCTGGGCGAAGGCGCGTTCGAGCGCGGCCTCCAGGGCGGCCTCCTGGAAGGGCTTTTCCAGGAAGGTGACGGCGCCCTTCTGCATGGCCTCGACCGCCAGGGGCACGTCGCCGTGGCCGGTCATGAAGATCACCGGCCGCTGGCAGCCTCGGGCCTTCAGGGCGTCGAGCAGCTCCAGCCCCGACATGTCGGGCATGCGCACGTCCAGCAGCAGGCAGGCGTCGGCCGGCGGCTCGCCGGCGTCAAGGAAGGCCCGGGCGCCGTCGAAGGTGGAGACGGCGTAGCCCAGGCTCTCCAGCCACCAGGCGGCGGACTGGCGGAACTCGCCGTGGTCGTCGACCAGGCAGACCGCGCCGAGCGGCGGCGGGACGTCCGGCGCGGGCGTCAGTGTCGATGCAGAGGGGGTGGTCATGGCTCCTCCTGGCGCGCCGCGGGCAGCGCGATGTGGAATACGGTCCCCCCCTCGGGATCCGGGGCGTACCAGAGCCGCCCGCGATGCAGTTCGACGATGGATCGGCAGATGCCGAGCCCCACGCCCATGCCGCCGGGCTTGGTCGAGAAGAACGGCGAGAACATCCTGTCGGCGGCGGCCGCGTCGACGCCGGGACCGCTGTCGGCGACGGTCAGTTCGACCATGCGGTCGGAGCCTTCCATGGGCCTAGCGGCGATGGTCAGGCGGCGCGGGCCGGGCCGGCCGCGCATGGCGTCCAGGCCGTTGCGGGCCAGGTTGACCAGCACCTGCTGGATCATCACCGCATCGCCCAGCACCGGCGGCAGGGCGTCGAAGCGCGCGCGGGCGACGACCTTGTCGCGGGCGATCTCCCAGTCGAGCAGGTCCAGCGTGGCGCGAACCAGCCGGGGCAGATCCAGCGGCTCGACCTGGGGCTGGCGCTGCTCGACGAAGGAGCGCATGCGCTGGATGACGCCCGAGGCGTAGAGCGCCTGCTCGGCGGCGCGGTCGAGGGCCTCGACGCCCTCCTCCTTCGCCAGCGCCCCACGCGACAGCCGGGCCTTCAGGCCGCGAGCGATGTTGGCGATCGAGCCGATCGGCTGGTTCAGTTCGTGGGCGATCATGGTCGCCATCTCGCCCACCGACATGACGCGCGAAGTCAGCAGCAGGCGTTCGCGGTCGGCCAGGCGGCGGGCCTCGGCCTGCCGGCGTTCGGCGGCGCTGGAGAGGATCAGGTGGATGCGGCCGTCGCCGGCGACGGTGCGCGCCTCGAAGGCCTGGCCGTCGAGGTCGAGCGGGTGCAGCCCGCCCTCCCCGCGCTGGGCCGCCTCGACCGCCGCCAGCAGGCCGCCGACCGGGGCCTGGCCGG
>NZ_QHJY01000542.1 GCF_003185805.1 Caulobacter sp. D5 | reverse complement strand
ACCTGGACGGTGCGGGCCATCTGCCCGACCTCGTCGCGACGGCCGGCGCCGGCCACGGCGACCTCCAGCCGGCCTTCGGCGAGATCGCTCATGGCCCGCGACAGCCCCGCCACCGGACGCGAGATCTTCACCGCCCCGATCCACAGGGCGAAGGCGACCCCGCCCAGCGCCGCGGCGACGCCGAACAGCAGGGTCAGCAGCACGCCGCGCTGGGCCTTGGAGCGAGCGGCGGCGACCATGGCGTCGGTCTCTTCGTGATAGTCGTCGCCCCAGGCCTTCACATCCTTGGCCAGGCCCTCGATGGCAGGATCCATGGCCGCCAGATGCGACATGGCACCGGTGTCATCGTTGGACAAACCTTTGTCGGCCGCGGCCCGCGCATCCGCGTACAGGGCGTCGATGCGGGCGGCGAAGCCTTCGGTCTTCTCGGCGACGGCGGGGTCGAAGGCGGTCATCTTGGCCAGGCTGTCCTTGCCCTCGCCATAGACCTTGTCGAGCTCCTTGGAGGCGGCCTGGGCCGGCTGCGAGCCGCCGTCATAGGTGACGGTGCGGTGGGCGGCGTGGCCCATCATGGCCAGGCGCCGGCTGAAGCGCGCAGACTGCACCTCGGCGGGGGCGCGGTGCTCGACCAGGCGGCTGGCAGCCGCGTCCAGGCTCTTCTGCTGCCAGACGCCCAGGCCCGTGCAGGCCAGAACCGCCGCGCCCAGGACGACGGCCGGCAGGGCGACCTTCGAGGCGATCTTGAGATCGTCGAGCTTCATGTCTGTTTCCCCCCGGATGTTGTCTAAGTCCGCGCCGGATTCACGGTTGCCGAACCCAGTTTTTCGACTGCGGCGTAAAAACCCCGTTAAGTCGCTTGACCCCCGCGCTGATGGCTGTAGGACGCACGGCCCCTCCCCGGCCCGAGCTTTCCCATGACGTCCGCCGTCCAGCCGACGATCGGCATCGATTTCGGCACCACCAACACCGTCGTCGCCATCGCCGACGGCGACGGTCCCGCGCGCCTGGTGCGCTTCCCCGTCGGCGAGAAGGACATCTTCGCCTTCCGCTCGGCGCTGAGCTTCCATTCGGTCGCCGGCCCCGACGGCCGCCCGACCGAGCGCGTCATCGAGGCCGGCCCCTGGGCCATCGAGGCCTATGTCGAGGACCCGCTGGAGACGCGCTTCGTCCAGTCGTTCAAGACCTTCGCGGCCAGCGCCGCCTTCACCGAGACCAAGATCCTCGACCGCCGCTACCTGTTCGAGGACCTGCTGGCGGCGTTCCTGTTCAAGCTGCGCGACCACGCCGGCGCCCAGATGAGCGACCTGCCGCCGCGGGTGATCGTCGGCCGGCCCGTGACCTTCGCCGGCGGCAATCCCGATGAGGCCCTGGCCCTGCGCCGCTACGAGGCGGCCTTCGAGCGCCTGGGCTTCTCCGACATTCGCTACGCCCACGAGCCGGTCGGCGCGGCCTTCTTCTTCGCCCGCCAGCTGAAGGAGGACGCCACGGTGCTGGTGGCCGACTTCGGCGGCGGCACCAGCGACTTCTCGATCGTGCGGTTCGAGCGCCATGACGGCCAGCTGCGCTCGGTTCCGCTGGCCCGTTCGGGCGTGGGCGTGGCCGGCGACGCCTTCGACTACCGGATCATCGACAACGTCGTCTCGCCCGAACTGGGCAAAGGCAGCCTCTACAAGGCGATGTCGAGCCGCCTGCCGATCCCGCAGCGCTACTACACCGCCTTCGCCCGCTGGGACCAGCTGGCCATGCTGCGGGCCTCCAAGGACATGCGCGACATCCGCGCCCTGGAGCGCACGGCGGTCGAGCCGGAGAAGATCGCCCGGCTGATCGAGGTGCTGGACGACAACCACGGCTACGCCCTCTACCGCTCGGTTTCGGGCCTGAAGGAGGCGCTGTCGAGCCAGGAGAACGCGCTGTTCTCGTTCAAGGCCGGCTCGGTGGAGATCGAACGCGAGGTGGCCCGGACCGAGTTCGAGGCCTGGATCGCGCCGGAACTGAAGGCCATCGAGACCGCCGTGGACCAGGCGCTGGAGCGTTCGGGCCTGTCGGCCGACGGGGTGGACCGGGTGTTCCTGACCGGCGGCTCGTCCTTCGTGCCGGCGGTGCGCGAGATCTTCCTGCGGCGGTTCGGGGCCGAACGGATCGAAAGCGGCGGCGAGTTCGAGTCGATCGCCTCGGGCCTGGCGCTGATCGGGCATGAGAGCGAGCTGGATCTCTGGAGCGAGCGGGTCGGCGCGTAGCCGCCTGCGGCGGCCCCCTCAGTCGCTCCGCGACAGCTCCCCCAGAGGGGGGGAGCATCTGAAGCGCCAAGATCCTCCCCCTCTGGGGGAGGTGGCCCGGAGGGCCGGAGGGGGCAGCGCAGGCATGCGACTTCGCACTCCCGTGGAAATCCACGAAAGTTGATGGGGAGGCGCGGAGCGGCCGGGCGGAGCCCGGGGACCGTGATGTGTT
>NZ_QHJY01000541.1 GCF_003185805.1 Caulobacter sp. D5 | reverse complement strand
TTCACCGCCAGGTCCGAGCGCACGCCCGAGATCAGCTCGTTGAACCGCATCTGGATCGGCTGGGTGATCTCGTAGGCCGAGCCGATCTGGCCGGCGGCCGCCTGCTCGATCTTCTCGACCACCTCGGCTTTCTTCAGGCCGCGGTCGGGCCAGTCCCGCGTCGGTTTCAGCACCACGTAGGTGTCGCTGATCGACGGCGGCATCGGGTCGGTGGAGATCTCGGCCGTCCCGGTCTTGGAGAACACGAAGGCCACTTCCGGAACCTTCAGCAGCGCCTTCTCCAGCCGCCCCTGCATCTCGATCGACTGCTCGAGCGAGGCGCTGGGCGTGCGCAGGGCCTGAACCAGTACGTCCTTCTCATCGAGGGTGGGCATGAACTCCCGCCCCAGCGACAGGAAGGTCAGCAGCCCGACCAGCACCGCGCCGGCCGCGCCCAGCCCGACCACCAGCGGCCGATCGACCGCCCAGCGGGTGGCGGGCTCGACCAGCCGCCGCGCCAGGCTCTCGATCTTGGTCTCCTGGTGCGCCGTCCTGGGCGCCTTCACCAGCAGCGCCGTCATCGCCGGCACGAAGGTGAAGGTCAGGACGAAGGCGCCGGCCAGGGCCAGCATCACCGTCGCCGCCATCGGCTGGAACATCTTGCCCTCGACGCCCTCTAGCGCCAGCAGCGGGGCGTAGACCAGCAGGATCACCGCCTGGCCGAAGGCGGCGGGCTTGGCCATCTTCGCGGCGGCGCCGGCGGCTTCCTGCAGCCGCTCGGCCAGGGTCAGGTCGCGGCCTTCGAGCAAGCGCCGCGCGCCCATGCGGGTCAGGGTGCTCTCGACCACCACCACGGCCCCGTCGACCAGCAGGCCGAAGTCCAGCGCCCCCAGGCTCATCAGGTTTCCGCTGACCCCGAAGCGGTTCATGCCGATCACCCCGACCAGGAAGGCCAGCGGGATGACCAGGGCGGTGATGATCGCCGCCCGCACGTTGCCCAGCAGCAGGAACAGCACCACCACGACCAGCAGGGCGCCCTCGGCCAGGTTCCTGCGCACGGTGGCGATGGTGCGGTCGACCAGATCGGTGCGGTCCAGCACCGTCTTGACCGCCACGCCGGGCGGCAGAGACGGGGCGATGGCCTTCAGCCGCTCGCCGACCGCCTTGGCGACCGTTCGGCTGTTCTCGCCGGCCCGCATCAGGGCCGTGCCGATCACCACCTCCTCGCCGTTCTCCTGCGCCGCGCCCAGGCGCGCGGCCTGGCCGATCTCGACCGCCGCGACGTCGGCGACGCGCACCACCAGGCCGCCCCGGCTGGTCACCGGCGCCGAGGCCAGGTCGGCCAGCGAAGTCACCCGCGCGTCGGCCCGCACCACGAAGGCCTCGCCGCCGCGCGAGACATAGCCGGCGCCCGCCACGGTGTTGGCGTGCTCGACCGCCTCGACCAGTTCGTTCAGGCCCACGCCATAGGCCGCCAGCCGCGCCGGATCGGGCCGCACCGCATATTCCTTGACGTAGCCGCCGATGGCGTCGACCCCGGCGAGGCCCCTGGTCGTGCGCAGCTGCGGCGTCACGATCCAGTCCTGCACGGTGCGCAGATAGGTGGCCTTGTCCTTCTCCGAGACCAGCCGCTCGCCCTCTGGCGTCAGGTAGCCGCCGTCGGGCTGGGGACCGGGAACGCCGGCGCGCGGCGACTTCACCGGTCGGTACTCGACCGTCCACATCATCACCTCGCCCAGGCCCGTGGTCACCGGGGCGATGGCGGGCTTGGCGTCGGCCGGCAGGTCGCCGCGCACCGCTTCCAGCCGCTCGGCCACCTGCTGGCGGGCGAAATAGATGTCGACGCCTTCCTCGAAGACGGCGGTGATCTGGCTGAAGCCGTTGCGCGAGATCGAGCGGGTCTCGATCAGGCCCGGTACGCCGCCCAGGCCCGTCTCGACCGGCGTCGTCACCCGCTGCTCTATCTCCTCGGGCGACAGGGCCGGGGCGACCGTCGTCACCTGCACCTGCTTGTTGGTGATGTCTGGCGTGGCGTCGATCGGCAGCTTGAACAGCTCCGCGACCCCGAACGCGGCGACGGCGAGGGTCGCGGCCACCACGGCGAAGCGGTGGCGGACCGAAAAGGCTACGAGTTTGCTCAGCATGGCTCAGTGATCCCCATGCCCGGCTTCGCCCTTGGCCAGTTCGGCCTTCAGCACGAAGGCGCCGCGGCCGGCGACC
>NZ_QHJY01000540.1 GCF_003185805.1 Caulobacter sp. D5 | reverse complement strand
CTGGGCGCGCCGCTCACGCCGAAGTCCACGCCCTGGCCGACCAGCCGCGCATAGTCGGCCACCGACAAGCCCGAGAGGCCGCCGGGCGGCACGCTGTTGACGTTGCCGATGCCGCCGTCCGAGCGCATCCGCGCCGCCCCGACGGTGCGATAGGTCTTGGCCAGCACGCCCACGCGCCAGTCGATCGGGCCTGTGCGGTCCTCCAGGTCCATCGCCAGCGACCGATAGCTGTTGTCCACCCAGTTGGGATCCGAGCGGAACTCGCTGGCGGTCCAGGCGCCGGGCGTGGCGAGGGCCGCGTCGCCGAAGCTCAGGGCCGGCCGGTCGCCGTCCGAGAAGTCGTAGGCGAAGCCGTCGACGTCGAACTGTTCCAGATAGAGGGTCTGCTGCACCGGGTTGCTGAAGTCCGAGCGGCTGAAGCCCAGCAGCATCCGCCCCTCGACGCCCTCCCGGAAGCGATGGCTGGCCGCCAGGGTGGTCTGGCGGAAGACGGTGCTCAGCTCGTCCCGCCGGGCTTCGGAGCGCACGTCCACCCCGTCGAAGCGGCCCGCGATCAGCACCGGTTTGCGGCCGCCGTACATGAAGATGTCGCCCTGCGTCACCGTCACCGCGTTCAAGCCGCAGCGCGGATCGGCCGGCGCGCCGCAGACGCCCGGCGTGCGGAAGGTGAAGCTCTCCAGCAGGTTCTCGCGCCGGTTCGAGCGCAGCTCGGCGTAGATCACGTCCAGCGCGATGCGTGTCGCGTCGCCGGGCCGCCACTCCAGCGAGCCGGTCAGGCCCAGCCGCTGCTGGTCGATCTCGACCAGCTCCAGGCGCGGGATGCGGGCGTGCAGGGCGGCATTGACGGCGGCCAGGTCCAGCGGGGGCAGGGCGGCGCCGAACCCCGGCGCGACGGCGTCTCCCGTCTCCCACTGGCCGGCGCTGGCCCCGGCCTCCAGCGTCGAGCGGCCCGAATAGGCGGCCGAGACCAGCACGCCCAACCGGCTCGCGCCGTCGCGCCCCGACAGCACCGCCGACACCCGTGGCCGCGCCCGGTCCGACAGGGTCTGGTAGCCGGCCTCGGCCGCCAGCATGGCGTGCCGTCTCGGCAGCTCCAGCGGCGAGCGGGTGCGCATGTCGACCGTCGCCCCCAGCGAGCCCTCATCGAGGTCGGCCGAGGCGGTTTTCTGCAGGCGGACCTGCTTGAAGAGGTCGGCGGCGAAGACGTTGTAGTCGAAGGCCCGGCCGCGGTTGGTGCCGCCGATGGCGTTGCTGGCCCCGAAGGTCGCCAGGGTCTCCATGCCGTTGACGCGCACGCGGGTGAAGCGACCGCCGACCCCGCGCACGGCGATCTGGCGGGCCTCTCCGGCCTCGGGACCCGCCGCCACGCCGGGGATCTGCCGCAGGGCGTCGGCCAGGCCCAGGGCGCCGGCGCCTCGAAGCTGCTCCTCCAGCAGCACGTCGACCTGGCCCGGCGCGTCGCGGGCGGCGTCCTGCGTGGGTTCAGCCAGCGGCCTGGCCACCACGCTGATCGCCGAGACGGTGATCAACTCTTCCGTCTCGGTCACGGGAGGCGGCGGGCGGCTGACCGACGGCGCCGTGACCACCACCTCGCTGCGCCGCCGCAGCGAGAC
>NZ_QHJY01000539.1 GCF_003185805.1 Caulobacter sp. D5 | reverse complement strand
ACCACGTGCAGGTCGTCGCTGATCAGGGTCGGCAGGAAGCCGGTCGTGCCATAGGGCCGGCCAGGCCGAACTCGGCGAGCAGGGCGGCCGGGGCCGACAGGATGTCGAGCGCCTGGTGGGCGAAGGTCTCCAGCTCGGCCCGGACATGCAGGTTGGCGGCCTCGTAGGCGGCCATCCGGTCTTCGAGGTCGGCGAAGGCGACGCCCGCCTCGATCGGAACCGGCAGGGCCTGGCGCAGCAGGTCGTAGTCGTCGACCGGCACACCGGCCAGGGTCTCGAGCGCTTCGGCGGCTTCAGGCGGGGCGGCGACCAGTTCGATGGAGAAGCGCAGGAAGGCCTGGTCGATGATCCGCACCTGCTCGGGGGCCTTCAGCCGCCGCCACAGGCCGTCGGCCTCGCCGCGGGTCAGGTCGAACACGGTGGCCGAACCGCCGGCGGCGATCTCGGCCCCGGCCGGCAGGCGCGGGCGCAATATGCCGACCTGCAGGGGCGACAGGCCGCTGGCGAAGAGGGCGAAGCCGGCGGTGTCGGGGCGGCTGGCGGTCAGGCGCACGGCGCCGGCGGGCAGGGCGGCTTCCAGGGCCCGGACCGTGGCCTCGGTGACATTGCCCAGGATCACGCCCGGCGGGGTCAGCAGCAGGTCGAGGGCCACGTCCGGCTCGATGCCGAGGAACCGCCCCAGGGCCTGGCCGACCGCGTCGGCGGCGTCGAGATCGATCAGTTCGCCGGCCAGGTCCACGGCGGGGGCGCGGGCCGGAGCGGGACCGGCCGGGGTCACCGCCACCTCGACGCCCAGGGTGCGGATGACGCCGGCCAGATGCGCGGCGTCGGCCGCCGGCAGTCCGGCCAGCAGCCGGGCGGGGGCGCGATAGAGGGCGTCGACCACCGTCTCGACAGGCATGTCGAGGGCCTGGCTGAGTACGGACGCGGCCTTGGGCGTCGCGCCGCCGATGCCGGTGACCAGCAGGTCAGCGGGCTCCGTGCTCGGAAGATCTACGCTCTGGGACGCTACGCTGGGGCACACCGACGACTCGAGCACCAATCCCTCCCTGAGGCTGGTTTCGACCGGGCGATCCACGCTCTGGTTGGCGTGGCGGTGGACTCGTGTCAGAGTTGCAATTGTTTGTAAAGCTTTGAAACATCGCACGTGGTGAATTCACACCGGGTGCTTTCGCCCGTGTGCTGACGATCGCGGCGGGCTTCATTCCCGAGGGCGCGGCGGAAGAACTGTCACGAAGCCGTGCTAGCGCCGGCCCATGTTTCCGGAGCCCGCATCCCTTCGCGCCTGGCGCCTCGTGTTCTGGCGTCTCGTGTTCTGGCGCGTCGCGCCATGACCGACCTGGCCAGCCTGCGCGCCCAGCGTGACGAGCTCTATCACTTCATCGTCCGGCGCACGCGCGACCCGGCGGCCGCCGACGACCTGGTGCAAGAGACCTTCGCGCGGCTGCTGACCTACGAGAAGGCGCGCACCGTCGCCGACCGGGCGGCGCTGGGCTACCGCATCGCCCTGAACCTGGTCCGCGACCACTTCCGCAGCCGCAAGCGGCGGCCGGTCGAGGCGCTGGACGACGACATTCCCTGCCAAGCCCCCGCGCCGGAGCAGATCCTCATGCATCGCCAGAAGGTCGAGGTGTTCGGCAAGGTGCTGGACGCCATGCCGCCGCTGCGCCGCGACGTCTTCATCCGCCGCCGCCTGCACGGCCAGACGACGCGCGAGATCGCCGCGGCCCTGGCCATGAACGAGGCCGCCGTCGAGAAGCACGTGGTGCGGGCGCTGGAACAGCTGCATCGCGAAGTGGCCAAGGCCGAGCGCCGTGCGGGAGGCCGCCGATGAGCCGCGCCCGCCGCACCGCCGCCCTCTGGGCCGCCCGCCGGATGGACCCGGCCTTCCGCGACGAGGCCGGCTT
>NZ_QHJY01000538.1 GCF_003185805.1 Caulobacter sp. D5 | reverse complement strand
GCACGCCGGCGCTGGCGTCCCTGGCCGGGCGGCCGCTGGAGGACTTTCCGGTGCGCGAGCCGGCGCAGGTGCGCGGCGACCTTTCGGCCTGGAACAGCCTGGGACTCGACACCGCCTCGATCCTGGCCGCGGCGCAGGCGGCCGAGGACGGAGGCGCGGCTGTTCTGCCCGGCGGCGCCCAGGCCGGGTTCTCGACCGGCAGCGAGGGCGCGCGTGGCGTCTTCCTGACCACCCCGGCCGAGCGTGACCACTATATCGGAACCCTGCTGGGCAAGCTGATCGCGCCGGGGCGGCTGCTGGCCCCGATCCGCGCCGCCCTGATCCTGCGGGCCAACAACAGCCTCTACGAGGATATCGGCGGCGCCGGCGCGGCCTTCGCCTTCATCGGTCTGGACGAGAGCCCGCAGGCCCAGGCGGCGGCTCTGCGGGCCTTCGCACCGACCCACCTGGTGGCGCCGCCGCACGTGCTGGCCGGACTGGCGCGGCGGGGCGAGACCGACGGCTGGGCCGATAGGCTCGAGGGTCTCTATTACGGGGCCGAGCCGATGGGCGAACGCGAGGGCGAGGTCCTGACCCGGGCGTTCGGCCGCCGGCCCGCGCCGCTCTACCAGGCCACCGAGGGCTTCCTCGGCGCGCCCTGCCGCCTGGGGACCCTGCACCTCAACGAGGAGAACCTGATCGTCGAGCGCGATCCCCTGCCCGGCGGAACGCGCTTTCGGCCCATCGTCACCGACCTGCGCCGCACGGCCCAGCCGATGGTGCGGGTGCGGCTGGACGACCTGATCGAGCCGGCGCCGCCCTGCCCCTGCGGCTCGCCGCGACTGGCGATCCGCCCCGTCGAGGGCCGTATCGGCGACGTCTGGCGGGCGGGCGAGACGATGATCTTTCCGCGCGAGGTCGAAGCGGCGCTGGAGACCGCACTGCCGCCGCTGGCGCCGTGGCGAGCCGAGGCTTCGCCGGGCGAGGTTCGGGTGCTGGTCGGCGAGATGGCGCACGTCGCGCCGGCCCGCGCGGCGATCGAGGTGCTGCTGGCGGCGTATGGCCTGAACTGGCCCGTGGCGGCGGAAGTC
>NZ_QHJY01000537.1 GCF_003185805.1 Caulobacter sp. D5 | reverse complement strand
CGTGGCGGGCCTCGTCGGCCTGGGCCTGGGTGGCGACGCCGGCGGCCGCAAGGTCGCGCTGGCGGGCGGCCTCGCGCTTGGCGTAGGCGGCGGTCTCTTCGGCGGCGGCCATGTCGGCCAGCCGCTGGCCGTAGACGGCGCGACGGGCCTGGACGTCGTAGCGGGCCTGGGCCAGGGCCGCCTCGGCCTCCGACACGGCGACTTGGTAGTCGGCCGGATCCAGGCGGAACAGCACCTGGCCCTTCTTCACGGCCTGGTTCTCGCCGACCTCGATCCCGACCACGCGGCCGTCGACGCTGGCGCTGATGGCCGTGCGGCTGGACTGGATATAGGCGTTGTCGGTGGTCTCGGACTTGCCGCCGGTCAGGACCACGACGCCCACCCCGGCCAGCACGACCAGCGGAACGCCGATCATCAGCGGCAGGCGCAGCCGTTGCCCCAGGGTCTTGCCTTGCGTTGGGCCTTGCCGCTTGCGGGCCGCATCGGCCTCGGCTTCGGCGATGGCGTCATAACCTTCAGCGTCGCTCACGCGCTGCTCCACGTCTCTTCGAGTTTTCGGGAATCGCTAGGTCCGTTCGATCGCGAACCTTGAGCGGGCAGATAGGACTCCACCCATCATGAGTGAAATGATATCTCTTCACGTCAGCCATGAACGCCGTGAATTTCAGAACCGCCGACCTCAATCTCTTCCGGGTTTTCGTGACCCTGCTGGAGGAGAACAACGCCACCCGCGCCGGTGAGCGCCTGGGGCTTTCGCAGTCGGCCGTGAGCCACGCCCTGCGCCGCCTGCGCGAGATGGTCGGCGACGACCTCTTCGTGCGCGGCCAGACCGGCCTGCGCCCCACGCCCCGCGCGCTGGAGATCGCCGAGACCGCCCGCACGGCCTTGAAGCTGCTGGAGACCGCGGTCCTGGCCCCGCGCTTCGATCCGGCCGTCGACCAGCACGCCTTCAACGTCGCGGCCGGCACCTACATCACCTACGTGCTGGGTCCGCTGATCGCCGAGCGGGTGATGGCGGTGGCGCCCAACGTCCAGGTCCACTTCCGCAATCTCTACGCCGGCATGACCGAGGACCTCGACACCGGCCGGCTCGACATGGTCATCGGCTGTTTCGAGGCCGTGCCCGGCCGCTTCACCCACACCCGGCTGTTCGACGAGAGCGGCGTCTGGGTCGCGCGGATCGGTCACCCGGCGATCGCCCAGGGACTGGACCACGCCGCCCTCGCCCGCCTGCCGCGCCTGGGCGTGACCGGCGGCAACGACGATCCCGACCGCACCTCGGCGGGCCATCTTGGCCTGCGCCGGGTCACCTCCTGGGGCGAGCGCTACGGCCTGGGCGAAAGCCCCGATCCGTCATTCTCGGTGCAGGACTCGTTCAGCGCCCTGAACATGGTCGCCCGCTCGGACATGATCTGCATCCTGCCCCGTCGCCTGGCCCAGACCGCCGCCGAGCGCGGCAAGGTGGTGATGATCGAGCCGCCCAACGCCCCGCCGCCGACGCCGTTCGGCGCGGTGATGCGGGCCAGCGACGCGCCGGACTCGCCCAACGGCTGGCTGCTGGAGCTCTGCCGCGAGGCCGGCGCGCTGCTCTAACCAGCCTTCTCGACCGGCACCACCAGCACCAGGCAGGCGCCGCGCGGATGCGGCTCCCAGACGATCGCGCCGCCGATCGCCTCGGCGCGGCGCTGCTGGTTGGCCAGGCCCCGCCCCATCGACGGCGCCAGTGGATCGAAGCCCCGACCGTCGTCGCGCACCCGGATCTCGACCCGGCCGTCGATGGCGATCACCGACACCGCCACCTCGCCCGCCCCGGCGTGCTTGAGGATGTTGGCGAAGGCTTCCTGCAATATGCGCAGGATGTGCAGGGCGTGGCGCTGGTCCAGCCACTCCAGCGGCGGCACCTCGCCGGCGCTCCAGCTCAGCCTGACGCCGCTGGCCTCCAGTCGCGGCTGAAGCCGGAACCGCAGGGTGGCCAGCAGCAGCAGCAGGTCGGTCTCGACCGGCTCCATGGAGTCGATGGTCAGCTTCAGGTCGTCGATGCAGTCGCGCAGTATGCCGACGGTGTCGAGATCGGAGGCCTGGTCGCTTTCGAAGGTCCGCAGCGCCCCGACCAGGGTCGAGCCCAGGCCGTCGTGCATGTCCTGCATCAGCCGCTGGCGCTCCTGGTGCAGCAGTTCGCGGTGCTCGACCTCGCGCAGCCGCTCGTGGCTGGCGGTCAGCTCGGCCTCGCGCTGGGCCAGGCGTCGCGCCAGATCCGTCTTGGCCCTCGTCGCCGTCTCCAGCGCCTGGGTGTAGCGGCGGAACATCACGTACCAGAAGATCAGGGTGAACCCGACGCCGGCGAAGTTGGTCAGGAACACGCTCTCGATGTCGACGAGGTTCTGTTGCAGCGCCACGTCGTAGAGGCCCGAGGCCAGGGTGACCAGGCACCAGACCGCCAGCAGCGTCGAGAAGCTGAAGCCGGCACGCCCTGCCTGTCGCAGCCATTTGGCGGCGACGCCCAGGCCCAGCAGCAGCATGTTGATGTAGATCGGCGCCGCGATCAGGGTCGCGTCCAGCAGGCCCGGCAGGGTGGCCAGCGTCCAGGCTGCGCCGTTGGCGACGATGGCCAGGGTCAGGCGCGGCTGCCGCGCGCCCTGCAGCTCGCAGGCGAACAGGTGCAGCACCACGATCATCCAGTAGGGCGAATTGACCGTGATCCAGCCGAACCAGGCGTCGGAGACCACCAGCGGGTGCACGCCGACGAAGGTGTGCAGCATGCGCAGGAAGCACACCGCCGACATGGCGAAGAACAGCAGGTAGATCGGCTCGCCGCGCCGGCTGAGCCAGACGAACAGCGCGAAGACGCCCGTGGCCAGGAACGCCGCCGCCGAGAAGGCCGGCAGCTGCACCTGGAAGAACGCCCGCAGGTAATAGCGCGGCGCCAGTTCGCGGTAGGTCCCGATCCACACCGACGAGAACGCCCCGCCGATGCCGCGCACGTGCTGCAGGCGCACGTCGAGGGTGCGCGGCGGATGCGAGGCGGTGGTGCGCGGCAG
>NZ_QHJY01000536.1 GCF_003185805.1 Caulobacter sp. D5 | reverse complement strand
GCGGCGCGGCGGCGTCGGGCGGCGCGTCGGCGCCGTAGAGCTGCACGGCGGCGGCTTCCAGCCGGCCCATCAGGCGCTTCAAAGTCGCCACCTCGCCGGGAGCCAGGCCCGCCAGCAGGGCGGCCTCATAGGCCAGGGCCAGCGGGCGGATCTCGGCGAACAGGCGGCGGCCGGCGGCGGTCAGTTCCAGCGTGTGCGAGCGGCGGTCGGTGCGATTGGTGATGCGGGCCACCAGGCGACGCTCGACCAGATCCTGGGCGGCGCGGCTGACGCGGACCTTGTCCATGGCGGTGCGCGCCACGGCCTGGTGCTGGGTCAGCGGCCCCTCGATCAGGGTGGACATCAGCCGCCACTGCGGGATCGACAGGCCGAAGCGGTCCTCGTAGGCGCGGGCGATCAGGCGGCTGACGGCGCTGGAGGCCGTGGCCAGGCGGTACGGCACATAGTCCGAGAGCGACAACTGCTCACTGGCGGCGTCCGGCGAACCCGGCGTCAGGGATGAGACCGTCGCGGCCATGCCTATTCCTTTCCTCCTGCTTCGGCCCGCGGCCCGCGAAGACGGAGCCGTCTCTACGCCGAATCACGCTCTGGCGACACACCGCGAGCGCCGATCGATCTGGCGCCGCGATGGAAACGCTCTCAATCGTCCGCCCTCGACCGTGGCGGAAACCGGGTATTTCGCCCTTGCCGTGAGCATACGCACCTAATCGCGCCCAACCAAGCGGCGCCGTTCAGTGACCGTGGCCGCCCCCATGGCCGTCGTCATGTCCGTGGGCGGACTTCGGGGCCGGCTCGGTGTGGGTCAGCTGCTTCTGGCAGCGTTCGAGCAGGCGCAGGTTGTCGGGGCTGTTCCAGACGTCGGCGAACTCGACCACCACCAGGCGCAGGCGGCGCATATGCTCGTTCCACTCCAGCGGCGGCTCGGGCTTGTCCTCGTCGTGCTCGTGGTCGTCGTGATCCTTGCCGTGGGCGTCGGCCCCGCAGGTGCAGCGGTGCGGCGCGGCGGCCTGGGCCGGGCTGGCGGCGGCGTTGATGATCACCGTCTGCTTGCTGCTGATCTTCACCTGCGGCGTCGCCAAGGCCAGGCCGCCGACGGTCACCGGCGCGCAGCAGATCACGCACTGGCAGGGCGCGGGCGCCTTGCAGGTCGCCGGCTCGTGCGGCTTGGCGTGGGGATCGTGGCCAGCCTTGGCCTCGTCGTGGCCGCCGCAGGTGCAGACCTTGGGTTTGGGTTTCGGCTTGTGCTCGGCCTTGACCTCGGGCTTGGGAAACTCGCCGACGCAGGCCTTGCTCAGCGCCTTCAGCGCCTTGCCGCCGGCGCCGAACTCGATCAGCGCGCCCACGCGGGCCTCGACCTCGGCGACCAGTTCCTCGGCGCGGCGCAGCAGCTCGCCCGTCGGCGCGCTGGTGGCGGCCACGCAGCGGGCCAGGATCGCCTTGTGAATGGTCTTGGGCACGTCGCGCCAGCGCTCGTCCCGGCCCTTGCGGCCCGTGAAGCGCCCCGCGCAATAGGCCAGGGCGGCGACCGCGAGCGCGATCAGGACGATGCCGGCCAGCAGGGTCGGATCGAAGATCGGGACCGGCGTCTCGACCGGAAACTCGGATTGATACACCCCACCCCTCCCGCAAGCGCCATTCGACGAGCACCGTTATGGTTAACGCATGCGCGCGACGCTTGCACGGCGAAGGTTGAGTTCAGCGGCGGGAAATCACGCCTCGGGCGCGGGCGCCCTGGTCATAGCGGCTCTCGCCGCCATAGACGGCGACCTCGCACAGGATGTCGCCGCCTTCCTGGGCGGCCCAGAGGTAGTTCCGCTCGACCTCGACGTGGCGGCCGGCCGGCGAAATGCCCTCGAAGGTGTCTCCCCAGGGAATCACCTTCGAGAGTTCGCGCCAGCTCAGGGTCATGGCCCGCGACAGCTCGTCGTCGGCCATGGCCTGGAGATCGGGATCGCTCACCCGCGTCCTACTCGGACGGCGCTTCGAGGTCGCGGAAGTACGGCACGACCTCGCCTTGCAGCTTGATGGTCATGGCGTTGCCCTTGCGGTCGACGGTCTTGCCGGCGGTCACCCGCACCCAGCCTTCGCTGACGCAGTATTCGTCGACATTGTTCTTCTCGACGCCCTTGAAGCGCACGCCCACGCCCCGCTCCATGGCGGCGGCGTAATAGAAGGGGCTGTCGGGATTGGCGGACAGGCGGTCGGGAGGCGTATCGCTCATCGGGTCTGCTTTCGAAGTCTGGAGGCGAGCGGGCTCGCCGAAGCGGGCGTGATAGCGAGGAAAGGCG
>NZ_QHJY01000535.1 GCF_003185805.1 Caulobacter sp. D5 | reverse complement strand
GGATGGCGAGGCCAAGACCAGCGCGCCGGCCGACCAGGCCGACATCTGCCCGGCCTGCGGCGACGTCGCCCTGAGCCGCAAGGGCGGCCTCGTGGTCTGCGAAAGCTGCAACGGCCAGGCAGAACGGCCTTCCCCCCGGGGATGAGTTTCTGGCGCGGGGCTTGCTGCGAAGGTCGCAAGTCCCGTACCTCGCCCCTTCCATCGCCTAGGACGCGTGCCGAAATGAAACCGCTGGCCCTCCTCGCCGCCGCCACGCTGTCGACCCTGGCCCTGGCCGGTCCCGCGCTGGCGCAGAACGCCGGACAGATCGAGCGGGTGCGCCGCGGGGCCGACTGCCCCAAGTGCAATCTCTTCCAGGCCGACCTGTCGGGCCTGACGCTGAAGGCCAAGAACCTGGCCGGCGCCCGCCTGCGGCAGGCCGACCTGTCGCTGGCGGTGATGGGCCGCACGCGGTTCACCGGCGGCGACCTGCGCGACGTCAACGCCTATGGCGGCGTCTTCGGCGGCGCCAGCTTCGCCCGCGCGAACCTGACCAACGCGACCTTCGTCGGCGCCTATCTGGAAGGAGCCAGCTTCGCGGGCGCCGACCTGTCGGGCGTCAACTTCTCGGGCGCCGAGCTCGACCGGGCCACGGGCCTGACGCAGGCGCAGTTGAACCGCGCCTGCGGCGACCCTTCGACGACCCTGCCGCGCGGCCTGTCGATCCCGCGCTGCCGCTAGGCCTCAGCGCACCGGCAGCATCAGGTGCGCGTAGGGCGTATCCGGGAACATGACGTAGGGCTTCGACGTATCCGGGCGCGCGCCGCCGGGATAGCCGGCCAGCATGCCTGGCGCGCCGACGATCATGACGTGAGGACCCGTCGTGACCCAGCCCTCGCCCGCCGCTGGCTTCTGGGCGTAGGGGTCGAGATTGCTGGGGTCGGAACCGCCCTTGAGCATGTAGATGAAGCCCGGCTTGCCTTCCGGCGGCGGCTTGCGGCCGAACATGGCGCTCGCCCATTCCATGGCGTTGGCGTCGGCGCACATGGGATCGACGCCCGGCGTCGTCGGAATGTCGGGCATGCAGGTGTAGCCGTTGGTCCCGTCGCGCAGGTGACGCATCGAGCCGTCGGCGGCGAAGGTCATGATCGCCGCGTCCTTGCCGATGGCCGGCGGCGCGGCCGACATGGCGCTGGCGATGATCTTCTGGTCGGCGGCGGACGGCGGCGCGGCTTGGGCGGCCGTCACGGCGGACAGGCAAAGAGATAGCGCTAAAGCGGTCCTGAACATCGGGAACCCTCCCTGGGCGCACCCCCGACAGCGGCACCATAACACGAAAAAGCCCTCCGAGCCGAACGGCCGGAGGGCTTTGTCTTTCAGGCGCTTGCCCCGAGGTCCTTAGACCTTGATGGGGGGAGCCGTGCGGATGTGCAGCTCCTTGAGCTGCTTGTCGAGCACGTTGGCCGGGGCGTTCATCAGCAGGTCCTGGCCCTGCTGGTTCAGCGGGAAGGCGATGACTTCGCGGATGGCGACCTGCTCGGCCAGCAGCATGACGATGCGGTCGATGCCGGGGGCCAGACCGCCGTGCGGCGGCGCGCCGTAGCGGAAGGCGTTCAGCATGCCGCCGAACTGCTCCTCGACCACTTCCGGGCCGTAGCCGGCGGTCTCGAAGGCCTTGAGCATGATCTCGGGCTTATGGTTCCGGATCGCGCCCGAGCACAGCTCGTAGCCGTTGCAGACGATGTCGTACTGGTAGGCGCGGATGGTCAGCGGGTCCTGGGTCTCCAGGGCCTCCAGACCGCCCTGCGGCATCGAGAACGGGTTGTGCGAGAAGTCGACCTTCTTCTCGTCCTCGTTCCACTCGAACATCGGGAAGTCGACGATCCAGCAGAACTTGAACTGCTCCTCGGCGACCAGCTTCAGCTCCGTGCCGACGCGGGTGCGGGCCAGACCCGCGAACTTGGCGAACACGGCCGGATCGCCGGCCACGAAGAAGGCGGCGTCGCCCTTGCCCAGGCCCAGGCTTTCCATCAGGGCCTGGGTCGGTTCACCCAGGTTCTTGGCGATCGGGCCGCCCCAGCCGCCCTGGTCTTCCGACCAGAACACGTAGCCGAGACCCGGCTGGCCTTCGCCCTGGGCCCAGCTGTTCATGCGGTCGCAGAAAGCCCGCGAGCCGCCGGTCGGAGCCGGGATGGCCCAGATGGCGTTCTTGGCGTCGGCGCCGAGGATCTTGGCGAACAGGCCAAAGCCGCCGTCACGGAAGTGCTCGGAGACGTCGGCCATCTTGATCGGGTTGCGCAGGTCCGGCTTGTCGCTGCCGTACCACGCCATCGACTGGGCGTAGGTCAGGCGCTCGAAGCCCTTGTGCTCGAGCGTCGCGCCGAAATCGTTGGTGAAGGTGTGGGTCTCGCTGATCGGCGAGACCGGCTTGCCCGAACCGAACTCCTCGAAGATGCCGTGCATCACCGGCTCGATGGCCGCGAACACGTCTTCTTGCGTCACGAAGCTCATCTCGACGTCGAGCTGGTAGAATTCCAGCGAGCGGTCGGCGCGCAGGTCCTCGTCGCGGAAGCACGGAGCGATCTGGAAGTAGCGGTCGAAGCCCGAGACCATCAGCAGCTGCTTGAACTGCTGGGGCGCCTGCGGCAGGGCGTAGAACTTCTCGGGGTGCAGACGCGAAGGCACCAGGAAGTCGCGCGCGCCTTCCGGCGAGGACGCCGTCAGGATCGGCGTCTGGAACTCGTTGAAGCCCTGGGCGAACATGCGGTTGCGGATCGACTGGATCACGCGCGAGCGCAGCACGATGTTCTTGTGCAGGGTCTCGCGGCGCAGGTCGAGATAGCGGTGCTTGAGGCGGATTTCTTCCGGATAGTCCGGCTCGCCGAAGACCGGCAACGGCAGCTCGTCGGCGGTCGACAGCACTTCGACGTCGGTGACGCGAATCTCGATCTCGCCGGTCGGCAGGTTGGGGTTCACGACGCTGGCGTCGCGGGCCACGACCTGGCCGTCGACGCGGATCACGCTTTCGGCGCGCAGACGCTCGACGATGGCGAAGCCCGGGGTCTCCGGGTGCAGCACCAGCTGGGTCAGGCCGTAGTGGTCGCGCAGGTCGATGAAGACCAGGCCGCCGTGGTCGCGCTTGCGGTGGATCCAGCCCGACAGACGCACATTGGCGTTGGTGTCGCTGGCCCGAAGAGCGCCGCAGTTATGGGTGCGATAGGCGTGCATCGTGGTCATGAAAGGCTTTGAAACGCGTTGATTTGCAAGGCGCGGAAAGGCGCATGCGGGGGCGTTTATGTCAAGGATTCTGGCAATCTTGTTCCCTCTCCCCTTGCGGGAGAAGGTGGCCTCCGAAGGAGGTCGGATGAGGGGTCGCGCTGACATTGGACGCCTCCGCCCAGCCTGACCGCCGCACGCGGTGTTAAGGTTTGAGAGACCCCTCACCCGACCTCGCTCCGCGAGGCCACCCTCTCCCGCAAGGGGAGAG
>NZ_QHJY01000534.1 GCF_003185805.1 Caulobacter sp. D5 | reverse complement strand
GACAGATAGATGTACAGCGCCGCGCGATAGACCCGCTCCAGCGCCTGGCGCAGCGTGCCGCCGGCCCGGAAGGCCTGCACCATCGCCCCGCGCGAGGCGTCCATATAGGCGTCGATGGCGGCGGAGAAGAGCGCCTGCTTGTCGCCGAACGCCCCGTAGAGACTAGGGCGGTTCATGCCGGTGGCGGCGCTGAGGTCGTCCAGCGAGGCGCCGGCGTAGCCCTGGGTCCAGAAGGTCTCGGTGGCCTTGGCCAGGGCGACCTGGGGATCGTAGGCGCGCGGGCGGCCTCGGCGCTTGGCGGGTTGTTCCGACATCTCGACTCTCTCCAGCCCGGCGCTGCTTTTTGTACCATTTCGCAGCTTATTCCTTGACCTCGGTTATTTTTATGCGAAACAGTATGAAAATGCAAACGGAGGCGGCGATGGACCTGTATTTCTCTCCGATGGCCTGTTCGATGGCGACGCGGATCGCCGCCTACGAGGCGGGCGCGCCGATCAACTTCATCCAGGTCGACACCAAGGCCAGGCCCAAGCGGACGCACGACGGCGCGCCGTTCCTGGCGATCAATCCGATGGGCCAGGTGCCGGTGCTGCGCACGGGCGACGGCGAGCTGATCTATGAGAACGCGGTGATCCTGCAGCATGTGGCCGACCTGTTCCCGGCCGCCGGCCTGATCGCCCCCGACGGTCCCGAGCGTCGCCGCGCCCAGAGCTGGCTGAGCTTCGTCGGCGCCGAGCTGCACGCCCGGACCTTCGGCGTGCTGCTGGCCGCCAGCGCGCCGGAAGACGCCAAGGCCCTGGCCCGAGCCTCGGCCGCCGAGCGCTTCGCCGTGCTGGAGGCGCACCTGGCCGGACGCGCGTTCCTGCAGGACCGCTTCGGCGTCGCCGACGCCTATCTCTTCGTGATGCTGGTCTGGGCTCGTTACCTGGCGATGGACTTGACGCCCTATCCCGCCCTCTCCGCCTATCGCGACCGCCTGCAAGTCCGCCCCTCGGTGGCGCGGGCGCTGGGCGAGGAATTCACGCTCTTCAAGGCCGCCGCCTAGGCGCGGCGGCCGACTGGCCACCTGTAAGCGTACCTCCCCAACCTCCTCCCCGGAGCTTTCCCCATGCGTAGTCTTCTCTTCGCCGTCGCGGCCTTGGCCGCGACGGGCGGCCCCGTCATGGCCGAACCCCAGCCTGCGAAACCCCAGGCGACAGGCGCCTGGCTGACCCTCAGCGCCCCCGCGCCCCGCGACTACATCGTCTTCGACGGCGCGGCCTGGCGCTGCGAGGGCCAGGTCTGCCGCTCGCTCCAGGTGAAGTCGCTGCCGCCCCTGCGCAGCTGCCGGCGCCTGGCGCGCGAACTGGGAACTGTGACGGGCTTCAGCTATCGCGGCGTGGCGTTGTCCGACGCCCAGCTGGCCGACTGCAACCCGGTGCGCTTCGCCAGAACGCCGAGCCCGGCCGAGGTCGCGGCGGCGCGTTAGGCGGCGGCGGGCAGTCCTCCGCCCTGCGCCACCCAAACCCGAGCATCCCCGCGAAGGCGGGGATCCAAGCCGAGGCCGCGGATGATCCACGGCCGCGCCCTCGCCTGAAATTCAGCTTGGGTCCCCGCCTTCGCGGGGATGCTCGGAGAAAAATGGCCGAGTTTCCGACGCGCGCGCCCTACCCCCGCTCCCCGCCCAACGCCCGGCACTCGTCATGCCTAAAGCACGTCACGAAGTGGTCGTTGACCATGCCGACGGCCTGCATGAAGGCGTAGACGATCACCGGGCCGCAGAACTTGAAGCCCTTGGCCTTCAGGGCCTTGGCCATCTCGACGGCCAGGGGCGTCTGGGCCGGGACGTCGCCCATGCCTGTCCAGGCGTTCTGGATCGGGGCGCCGCCGACGATGCCCCACAGGAACTGCGAGAAATCCTCGCCCCGGTCGCGCATGTCGAGATAGATCCGCGCGCCGTTGATGGCCGCGTCGATCTTGGCGTTGGAGCGGATGATGCCGGCGTCGGCCATCAGCCGGGCGCGGTCCTCGGCCCCGAAGCGGGCGACGATCTCGGGGTCGAAATCGGCGAAGGCGGCGCGGAAGGCCTCGCGCTTCTTGAGGATGGTGATCCACGACAGCCCGGCCTGAAAGCCGTCGAGCACCAGCTTCTCCCACAGGGCGCGGCTGTCGTACTCGGGCACGCCCCACTCGGTGTCGTGATAGGCCTCGTACAGCGGGTCGCCGTTCATGCCCCGCCAGGTGCAGCGATGGATCTCAGTCATGCGGCGACGCTAGCAGAACAGCGTCCGAAAACCAGAACTTTTGAGGAACACGCGCGACGCCACGGCGAAAACGGCCGTCTCGCGCGTTGATCCCCCGCAGAGGGACGCCAACGAGGAGAAGCCGCCCATGCGCCGCTTCCAAACCCTGGTCATGCTGGCCCTGGCCACCGCGACCATGACCGCCGCCCCGGCGCTGGCCCAGCGCCACGACCGCGACGACAATCCGCCCGGACCGCGCGGCGGACCGGGCACCAACTGGGAGAACCCGCCCGGATGGCGCGGCGGCCCCGGCGCCTCGCCCGACCG
>NZ_QHJY01000533.1 GCF_003185805.1 Caulobacter sp. D5 | reverse complement strand
CGGCGGGGGCGCCGGCCACGATCACGGCCAGGGCCGTCGGCGCGCACACCGCCTGGGCCAGGCCCAGCACCAGGCGCGAGGCGAACAGGGCGGCGTAGGTCTGGGCGAAGGCCATGGCCATGGTGGCCAGGGTCCAGAGGGCGGCGGACCCCGCCAGCAGTAGTCCGCGCGGCAGGCGGTGCCCGCGATGGCCGGTGACCAGGGTGGCGACGGTGTAGAGCGCCACGAAGGCGGGTCCCTGCAGCGCCCCCAGCTGGGTGTCGGTCAGCTGGAAGCCGGCCTTGAAGGCGGGGGCGTAGACGCTTGGCACGGCCCGATCGACGAAGGCCATGAAATGGCCGGCGGCCAGCAGCAGGACGATTGGGAAGTCGAGGAGCGGGCCTTCATCCGGGCCCTGACGTACGCGCTCTGACATCGGGCTCTGAAAGCTTTCCGGGAGCGCACTGTTTCCCCCCGCGCGAGGTCGTAGTTAACGCAACCGAATGCGCTGTCCAGTCCTTCGCGGGACGGCGTGTTGCGGAATGTTCCAGCTTTGGGACGCGACAGTTCCCCGGAGCGGGTGTTAGCCGTCGCCTCGAACGCTTTCACCGCATGCGGGGAAGCGACGAGCGTCTCCTGCGTTGTGGCCGGGCCTGTCGATCCCTCGATCCCTGCCGTGACGCTGCCGGGGGGGCGGCTCGACGTCGTCACGCACTCCACAAGCGGTCGGCGGCGTCGAGGCGAACCCGACGAAATTTCGCCCGCGGCCGCGATGATCGGCGCCGGGGCGACGACAGCCTTCGCCGCTTCCTCCAGGCGGTGAAGAGGAGAGGGTGGCCTGGCCGCAGGGTCGTGGGGGCGATCCGCGGCCCGGTCCGCGACCAGCGACGCGCATTCTGCGCCGCTGGTCGCCTCCCCGCTGATCAAACAGCGCTCATCATCCACCGTTCCGCCAATAATCGCGTGGGTTGATCTGGACGCTGATTGCGAACAGGGCGATTATTTTCCGGCTCGCGCGAAGACCGGCGCGAGGCGATCACGACGTCCGTGGACCGATCGTTTCAGAGGAGGTTCTGTCGAGATATCGACGAAACTCGCTCACTGTGGCGCTGGCGCCACAGCCGATTTGCGAGGTCACGCGTTTGTCGTCGTGGAAGCCGCCCCGCGGGGGGCGTCCTGGCTAATTTAAAGAGGGTTCTCACATGAAATTCGGGTTGCTGGCTGGCGTCGCAGCCGTCGCGCTTTGCGCGGCGTCAGGCGCCTCCGCCCAAAGCGCGTTGAGCGGATGGTACGTGGCCGGCGACGTCGGTTACCACTCGACCGAGGGCGTTGAAACGAGTTCGTCGGTGGACGCCTCCGACGGCCGTCCCTACGACTGGACCTTCTCGACCGACAAGGACTGGGCGGGCTTCGCGCGCC
>NZ_QHJY01000532.1 GCF_003185805.1 Caulobacter sp. D5 | reverse complement strand
CGCACGCCGACAACGTCCAGCGGATCGTCGGCCATTTCGAGGCCGCCGCGGCCCTGACCGACGCCATGGGCGGCCTCTCGGCCCTGCTGGCCGTCGGCGGCGAGCCCTGCGAGAAGGCGCTTTCGGCCTTCCACGCCAAGTGGCGGCACGAGCCCCTGGTGCTGGACAAGTGGTTCTCGGTGCAGGCCCGCGATCCGTCGGAAGGCGCGCTGAAGCGGGTGCTGGCCCTGACCGGGCACGAGGACTTCGACGCCGGCAATCCCAACCGCTTCCGCGCCCTGGTGCAGGGCTTCGCCAGCGCCAACCCGGCGCGGTTCCACGACCCTAGCGGCGCGGGCTACCGCTTCCTGGCCGACCAGATCCTGATCGTCGACAGCTTCAACCCGATGACGGCGGCCCGCCTGGTCGAGCCCCTGGGCGGCTGGCGGCGCTATGTCCCCGCGCTGGGCGACCTGATGCGGCGGGAGCTTGAGCGCGTGAAGGCCGCGCCGGGCCTGTCGAAGAACGTGCTGGAGCTGGCCGGACGGGCGCTGGATTAGCGGCGAAAGACCCCCTCAGTCGCTCCGCGACAGCTCCCCCAGAGGGGGAGCATCTTTCGGCGCGGCGTCGGACAAGATCCTCCCCCTCTGGGGGAGGTGGCCCGGAGGGCCGGAGGGGGTTCTCGGTCGTCGCACGCGAAGCCTTAGCGCGAGCCTGGGGTGATTCTTCCGCGCAACGGTTGCGACCAAAGCGCTCAGCCCCCAGGGAATCGGGCCTCGCCAGGGTGACGCCGACCGAACGGGTACGGTAGATTCACCATAGTCGGCGAACTGACTCGCCGGGGGTGTGGGAGCTTTAAGCGTTGCGGATTGGCGGGGCGAAACCCGGGAGGACGGCGAAGGCCGGACTTTCGGCTGCGGGCGCGGCTCGCATGCGCGCCGCCCGGTCGTCGCAGGCCTATGTCCGCGTCGTGATCCTGGCCGCCCTGCTGCTGCTGGCCGTCTACACCGCCCTCGGCGTCGTCAAGCTCCAGAAGGAAGCCGCCGCCCCGCCCGGCGGCGCGGCCCTGGCCGCTCAGGCCCAGATCCTGTCGGGCAAGGTCGAGACCAATCTCGCCGCCCAGCGCGCCGGCCTGTCGGCGGCGGGCGACCTGCTCGAACGCGACCCGACCTCGGCCATGGACGCGGCCGAGACCGCCCTGCGCGCCGCCGGCGGCGAGGCCATGGCCGTCGCCGTGGCCACCACCGGCGAAGTCATGGCCGTGGCCG
>NZ_QHJY01000531.1 GCF_003185805.1 Caulobacter sp. D5 | reverse complement strand
TAACCACTCACCCTCCCATCGCTACGCGATGGGCCCCTCCCTCTCTCTAAGAGAGAGGGCTTGGTTCGAGATAGATGTCCGCAACGGGTCGAGAGGCGGCCCTTCACCGACGACTGGTGAGAGAAAGCGAGAAAGATCGTCGCGCGCAGGTCCGCGGGATAGCTTTAGCGATCCAGCCCCTACCGCCGCTTGGGCGTATACGGCTTCTGGTCCCGCCAGGCCTGGGCGAACTTCTCCAGGTCCTCGTCGATGGTCTCGGGCAGGGTGACCACGAGACGGGCGTAGAGGTCGCCGCGGTGGCCCTTGGCGTCCGACAGGCCGCGGCCCTTCAGCCGCAGCTTCGAACCGCTGTTGGCGCCCTTGGGCACGGTGACGTTCACCGGACCGTCGGGCGTCGGGGCCTCGACCTTGCCGCCCAGCACCGCGTCGGGGATCGAGACGGGCAGGTCCATGACCAGGTGCTCGCCTTCCTTGCGATAGATCGGGTGGGCCTTGACCGCCAGTTCGATCAAGGCGTCGCCCGGACCGCCGCGCCCGGGGCTGCCCTGCCCCTTCAGGCGAAGGGTCTGGCCTTCCTGGGCGCCGGTCGGGATGGTCACGTCGATGGTGCGGCCGTCGGAGAAGGCCACGCGCTTCTTGCCGCCCTTGATCGCCTCTTCCAGGTCGATCTCCAGCTTGGCGCGCACGTCGGCGCCCTTGGCCGAGAAGCCGCCGCCAAAGCCGCCACCACCGCCGCGATTGCGGCCCAGGATGTCGCCGAACAGGTCGTTGAGGTCGACTTCGGGACCCTCGCCGCCGCGACCGAAACCGCCGCCCCGGTTGAAGCCGCCGCCGCCGAACGGATTGCCGCCCGCCCCGCCGAAGCCGCGCATGGTCTCGCGCCCGTCGGCGTCGATCTCGCCGGCGTCGAACTTCTTCTTCTTCTCGGCGTCGCCGAGGATGTCGAAGGCCGCGCTGACCAGCTTGAACTTGTCTTCGGCCTTCTTGTCCCCCGGATTGGTGTCGGGGTGATACTGCTTGGCCAGCTTGCGGAACGCCTTGCGGATCTCATCGGCGCTCGCGCCGCGGGAAACACCAAGCTCCAGATAGGGGTCGCGCGCCAAGGAAGGCCCTCGAAAACTTACGGATAAAAGTCGAAGCCCCTCACTTAGGCCGTTCCGCGCCGGGCGCAAGCCAAATGTTGCATTAATATCACAGACCCGTTGCCGCAGGCGCGCCCCAGCCCCAGCTCGCCGAGCCCTGCCGCACCCGCGCCGACAGGGCGCCGGACGGCCCAGATGGCAGGTCCGCCGCCCGCATCGCCGCCGTCCAGACGAAGCCCGCCGCCTCGACATCGGCCGTCCGCACCACGGCCTCGCCGTCCAGGATCTCCACCCGCCACAGCGCCTCCCCGGCCGGAACCTCAGCCTCCCAGCTGTCGCCGCCGACCCGCGC
>NZ_QHJY01000530.1 GCF_003185805.1 Caulobacter sp. D5 | reverse complement strand
GCCTCGGCGTCCAGGTGCAGCAGGTTGGCCACGGCCTTGATGTAGCCGATGGTGAACGGCCGCGAGGGCAGTTCGTCCAGGCGCATGTCCTCCAGCGCCTCGACATAGGCCTGGCGGATGCGGGTGGCGTCGGCCACGTCCTGCAAGGTCATGCCGTGGAACAGGCGGGCGGCGCGCAGGGCTTCGCCCAGGTCGACGCCGTGATCGACCGAAGGCTGCCCGGCCGTCATGGCCCCAGCCTCGTCCCGGTCGCCCTCGGCGACCAGACTCAAATGACTCACCCTGCCCGTGTCGAGCGGCATGACGAACAGATCACCCCAGAAAATTCGCGTCGCACGAGAGTCCGACCGATCTTGCGCCGACTCTAGCCGGCCTTTGTTAACATTTGATTGTGGATATCAAAGTAAGTAGCCGGATTCAATGCACTAAACTTGGCCGCAAGGTTAACGCGCCCTCAGTCTAGACGGCCACATAGAGCTTCCTGGCCAAGGTTTCGATCTCGCCCCGCAAGGACCCGCCGGACCCTTTCAGCAGAGCTTCGACGTTGCGGCGGGCGGCCTCGCGATCGCAGGACAGCACCATCTGCTTGACGGGACCGATGCCGGCCGGGGGCATCGACAGGCGGTCGAAACCCAAGGCCACCAAGGCGAAAGCCTCCAGCGGACGGCCCGCCATCTCGCCGCACACAGACACCGGCGTGCCGGTGTCCTCGCAGGCCTGCTGGATGGTCTTCAGCGCGCGCAGAGCCGCCGGCGACAGCGGGTCGTAGCGGTCCGACACCCGCGGATTGCCCCGGTCGGCGGCGAACAGGTACTGCATCAGGTCGTTGGTGCCGACCGAAACGAAGTCGGTCATCGGCAGCAACGCGTCCAAATGCCACAGAAGCGACGGGGCCTCGACCATCGCCCCGACGTCCAGGCGGGCCGGCGCGGGACGGCCGCGCTTCAGGGCCCAGGCCACTTCCTGGTCGACGAAGGCGCGGGCGGCGCGGAACTCGTCCACATTGGCCACCAGTGGGAACATGATCCGCAGCTCGCGGCCGGCGGCGGCCTTGATCAGGGCGCGGATCTGCAGGCGCAGCAGGGCCGGACGGTCCAGCCCCATGCGCACCGCGCGCCAGCCCAGGGCCGGATTGTCCTCGCGCTCCAGCTCCATGTACGGCAGCAGCTTGTCGCCGCCGAGGTCGAGCGTGCGGAAGGTCACCGGCATGCCGTTCGCGGCTTCCAGCACCTTCTCGTAGAGCGCCGTCTGGGCCTCCAGCCGCGGCATCTCCTCGGCGACCATGAACTGGAACTCGGTGCGGAACAGGCCGATGCCCTCCGCGCCCGTCTCGCCCAGGATGTCGAGATCGACGGCGAGGCCGGCGTTCATCAGCAAGGTGATCTTCGAGCCGTCGCGGGTGAAGGCCGGCGTGTCGCGCAGGCGGGCGAACTCGGCCTTGCGCTGGGCGCGGACCTCCATCCGGGCCTTCAGGGCCTTCACGACGTCGGGGCGCGGGCGCAGCCAGGCCTCGGCCGTCTCGGCGTCGACCACCACCGGGTCGCCCTCGCTGACCCGGTCGCGCAGGCCGGCCAGGCGGCCGACGCACGGGATGTCGAGCGCCCGGGCCACGATGCCGGCGTGGCTGGCGGCCGAGCCCTCTTCGAGCAGAATCCCCTTCAGCTTGGTGCGGTCGTATTCCAGCAGGTCGGCGGGACCGAGATTCCGCGCGATCAGGATGGCGTCCTCGGGCAATTGGCGCACGGCGTGGACGTCGCCCGACAGGTGGCGCAGCAGCCGGTCGTTGAGGTCTTCCAGGTCGTGCAGCCGCTCGCGCAGATAGGGGTCGCGGGCCTGGCCCAGGCGCGCGCGGTGCTCGGAGCGCACGCGCTCCACCGCGGCTTCCGCCGTCAGGCCGGAGCGCACGGCCTCCTGCAGCCCCCGGTTCCAGCCCCGATCGTGGGCGAACAGGCGATAGGTGTCGAGCACCTCGTAGCTGGCGCCGACCAGGCCGTGCTGGCCGTCCAGCATCTCATCGATCTGGGTCTGCAGGGCCTCGATGGCCCATTTCAGCCGGGCCTCCTCGGCCAGGGCGTCGTCCGACAGCAGCTGTTCGGGGGCCACTGGCTGCTCGTGCAGCACGGCCACGCCATAAGCCAGGCCCTCGGCGAAGCGCGCGCCCTTCAGCCGCTCGGGCTTGTGCGGCGCCAGCTCGACGTCCTTGAGTTCGTCCGCGCCCAGGAGCTCGCTGGAGCTGACCATCTCGGCCAGCACCATGGCGATGATCTGCAGGTCCTCGACCTCCTCGTCCTCGTAGACCCGCTCGGTGCGGTTCTGGACGACGAGCACGCCGATGGCCCGGCCGCCGCGCAGCAGCGGCACCGCCAGGAAGGCGTGGTAGGGATCTTCGCCCGTTTCCGGACGATAGGAGAACGACGGGTGGCTGGCGGCGTCCGACAGGTTCAGCGGCCGGCCCAGGCGCATGGTCTCGCCGACCAGGCCTTCGCCCGGCTTCATCCGGGTGACGTGGACGGCGTCGCGCGACAGACCCTCGGTGGCGAAAAGCTCGAGATCCCCGGAGGCGCGGCGCAGATAGATCGAGCAGACTTCCGCGACCATCGAGACGGCGATGGTGCGCACCACCATGTCGAGCTTGGCCTGGGCGGGTCCGCCGCCGGCCATGGCCTCGCGGATCTGGCGAAGCAGGCTTCTGGGTCCTCGAACGGCGATGCCGGGGCCTGCCATGTCGCCTGTCGTGCGCTCCCTTGGTTCCGACGCGTCGAAGCACGTCGTCCTGTCATGCGCGCTATAGCAGATTTCGCGCGCCGCACAGTGAGCGCGGTGTTTTTCCTCGACCCTTAAGCGCAAAAAACGCCGCCCCTCCGGAAAGGGGCGGCGTCTTGCCTAGCTTGTCAGCGGCCAAGCTTTAGCGGCGCTGACCGTAATAGTCGTAGCGGCTGTCGTAGCGATCGCGATGGTCGCGACGGTCGTAGCGGTCGTTGTAGCCGTAGCGGGTGTCGCTGTAGTACGGGCGACGCTCGTCATAGCGGCTGCTGTAGCGGTGATGGCGCTTGTCCTTGGCGGTGGCCGCGCCGATGGCGCCGCCGGCCAGGGCGCCGACCGCGATCGCGCCGCCGTCGCCGTCGCCCAGCATGGCGCCGGCCG
>NZ_QHJY01000529.1 GCF_003185805.1 Caulobacter sp. D5 | reverse complement strand
CGACCGCCGCGGCGGTCGCCAGCGGGGTCGGCCTGATGATGGCCGGCGCGGCCCAGGCCACCATCCGCACCGGTCCCGGCGAGCGGCTGACGGCCTCCCTGCCCGACGGCTCGCGCGTCACCCTGGCGCCGCTGTCGAAGCTGCGGATCGGCTATGGCGGCTCCAAGCGCGCCGCGCGGCTTGACGAGGGCCAGGCCTATTTCGAGATCCGCCGGGGCAAGCCGTTCAGGCTGATCGCCGGCGACCGGGTCGCCGAATGCGCCGGCGGTCGCTTCCAGGTCTCGCTCGACGGCGCTCGGGCGCAGATCCTGCTGGAGGACGGCGCCCTTCAGGTCGCCGCCGACGCGGGCGGCGCCCGGCCGCTGGCGATCCGCGCCGGCCAGATGGTCTCGGGTCCGGCCGAGGCTCCGGCCGTCACGACGACGTCGGACGCCGAGGGGCTGACGGCGTGGCGGACGGGGCGGCTGGTGTTCGACGACGAGGCGCTCGCCGACGTCGTGGCCGCCTTCAACCGCTATTCCCGCGACCAGCTGGTGCTGGCCCAGCCGGAACTGGGGTCGATCCGCATCTCCGGCTCGTTCCGCTACGACGGCGCGCGCGAATTCGCCCAGGCCATGCAGGCGGCCTTCGGCCTCGACGTGCGCCAGGTCGGGACCTCGACCTGGTCGATCACGGCCGCCTCCGCGACCTAGAGACCGCCGTTCGCTGCGTGAAATTTTCACGACGGGATGAGGGTTCGGCCATGGCGGCGGTTCCTGGAGTCGATCGGTCAGGGGGCCGGCGGCTGTTTAGGACCATATCCATGACGAGCTTCAATTCACGCGCGCTTCGACGCAACCTGCTGGCCTGCGGCGCGGTGGCCGCCCTCGGCCTGGCGTCGGGCCTGGCCTCCCCGGCCCTGGCCCAGGCGAGCGGTCCTGCGGCGCTGAGCCTGCAAAGCCAGCCGCTGGAGCTGGCCCTGCCGGCCCTGGCCCGCCAGGCCGACATCCAGCTGCTCTATGCGCCCGCTCTGGTGCG
>NZ_QHJY01000528.1 GCF_003185805.1 Caulobacter sp. D5 | reverse complement strand
CGGCGTGATCGACGAGATCGCCTTCCAGACCAACCTCCTGGCGCTCAACGCCGGGGTGGAAGCGGCTCGCGCCGGCGACGCGGGCAAGGGCTTCGCCGTCGTCGCCCAGGAAGTCCGCGCCCTGGCCCAGCGCTCGGCCGAGGCGGCCAAGGAGATCAAGGTCCACATCGCCGACTCCGCCCGCCAAGTCGAGGCCGGGGTGAAGCTGGTCGGCCGCACCGGCGAGGCCCTGCAGAAGATCGTCGCCCAGGTCGAGGCCATCGACGGCATCGTCAGCGAGATCGCGGCCGGCGCCCAGGAGCAGTCGGCGGGCCTCTCGCAGGTCAACACCGCCGTCAACCAGATGGACCAGGGCGCCCAGCGCAACGCCGCCCTGATCAGCCGCTCGGCCGGCGACAGCCGCAACCTCGTCTCGGCCGCCGACGAGCTGTCGGGCCTGGTCGCCCGCTTCCGCACCACGCCCGCCTCGGCCTCGTTCCGCCGGGCCGGTTGAGCGCCGGGCGGAGATAAAGCTTCACCTTGCGCTTGACGGCGCTCCGGCTACTCGCTCTGAGTGCGACCGCTCCCGCGCGCATCGCCGGGGGCGAGTAATCTCTGTCGGGGCGTTGGGGCGTATGACGAAGCGTATCGTGTGGGGCGTGGCCGCGGTTCTGGCGGCCCTGGGACAGACTGCGAGCGCCCAGACGCCGCCCGCCTCGGCCTTCGGCCGGCTGCCGGCCGTGCAGACGGTGTCGATGTCGCCGGCCGGCGACAAGCTGGCCATCCTCGGCGGCGCGCCCGCCGCGCGCACGGTCCGCTTCGCGACCATCGACCAGGCGGGTGAAGCCATTCTCGCCCTGGGCGACATCCAGACCGTCGGCGTGCGCTGGGTCGGCGAGGACTACGCCCTGGTCGGCACCGCGATCTGGAAGCGCGTTGGGGCGCGCAACGCCTACCGGTTCGAGCGCAACCTCGTCGTCGACGCCAAGGGTAAGATCGTCAGCAGCCTGCTCGAGGGCGAGACCGCCTCGGCCTACGCCATCAGCCAGCCCGTGCTCGGCGTCGTCGAGGGCGACAGGCCCAAGGTCCTGGTGCAGGGCCTCGACTACATCCCCACGCCCGAAGGCAATCTCGGCACCCGGCTGGTCCGCAAGGAAGCGGTCAACCCGCTGGTCCAGACCCTGTTCCGCGCCGACGTGGTCAAGGGCCGCGGCGAGATCGCCGAGCGCGGCTCGCCCGACACCACCACCTGGGACGTCGACCGGGCCGGCGAGGCGCGCGTGCGCATCGACCAGGACATGCTCAGGCACGACTTCAAGCTGCTGGTGCGCGCCAAGGGCCAGAGGAACTGGCGCACCCTGGTCGCCACCGACCGCGAGGAGGATATCCGCACCTATCTCGGCTATTCCGACGCCGAGGACGCCGTCTACATGGTGCAGGCCGCGCCCGACGGCGGCGCTCAGGTCGTGCGGATCGGCCTGGCCGACGGCGTGACCGCGCCGCGCGGCAAGCCGATCCAGGGCTCCGACATCGGCCTGGTCTGGGATCCGGCCCTGACCACGCCGGTGGCGATCGTTTCGTGCCGCGAGCGGCCGGTCTACGAATGGCTGGACCCGCAGGTCGGCGCCGTCCACGGCGCCCTGAGCCGGGCCTTCAAGGGCCAGGACGTGTCGCTGACCGGCTGGTCGCGCGATCGCGTGCGCTTCGTGGCGCGCGTCGCCTCGCCCGGCACGCCGCCCGTCTGGTACCTGTTCGACAAGGCCCGCAAGGAGATCTCTCCCCTCGGCGAGGCCTATCCGGAGCTCAAGGACGCGCCGCTGGGCCAGACCCGCTGGCTGACCTACAAGGCCCGCGACGGCCTGGAGATCCCGGCCTATCTGACCCTGCCGCCGGGCGCGCCGCCCGAAGGCGGCAAGCTGCCGCTGATCGTCCTGCCGCACGGCGGCCCGGCCTCGCGCGACGGCTACGACTTCGACTGGTGGGCGCAGTTCCTGGCCACGCGCGGCTATGCGGTGCTGCAGCCGCAGTTCCGCGGCTCGGCCGGCTTCGGCAGGACCTTCGAGAAGGCCGGCGAGCGCGAGTGGGGCGGCAAGATCCAGACCGACCTGCTGGACGGCGTCGCCCAGCTGGCCAAGGACGGCGTGGTCGATCCGGCCCGCGTCTGCATCGTCGGGGCCAGCTTCGGCGGCTATTCGGCCCTGGCCGGGGCCACCCTCAACCCGACCGCCTATCGCTGCGCGGTGTCGGTCAACGGCGTCTCGGACCTGCCGCAGATGCTGGGCGAGACGGTCACCGCCTATGGCGGCGCCTCCGACAGCCTGCGCTACTGGCGCAGCCAGATGGGCACGACCTTCAAGGACCCCGCCGCCCTGACCTCGGTCTCGCCGGCCCGCCAGGTGAGCAAGGCCACCCCGCCGGTGCTGCTGGTCTGGGGCGACCAGGACACCACCGTCGCCCCGGCCCAGTCCGAGCGCATGCGCGACGCCCTGACGGCCGCCGGCCGCCCGGTGCGCAGCGTGGTGCTCGAAGGCGACGACCACTACCTCTCCACCTCGGCCACGCGGACGAAGATGCTGGAGGAGGTCGAGGCCTTCCTGGCGCAGAACCTGCCGGTCAAGCCGGCCGGCTGATCGCGCTAGTTCCTGGGCCGGCCCAGGGCGTCCGTGCCCGGCAGGCCCAGGGGGAT
>NZ_QHJY01000527.1 GCF_003185805.1 Caulobacter sp. D5 | reverse complement strand
GAAACGCACGGCGCTCGACGATAAAACACCTGGGTCCCCGCTTTCGCGGGGATTTTACGGATGATTGTCGGCAGCCGCCGCCTTCTCTTCTCGCGCCCGCCACCGGACCTTCAGCGTATGCGAGGTCTCGCGCGACCCGTCCGGGCTCCAGCCCGGCGGGCCGAACAGATAGCCCGCCACCTCGCGCGGCGACCGCGACCCCGCCAGGTCCTTCCCGATCCCGATCCACTCGTGGAAGACGTTGGTGAAGAGGTTGAAGTTCGTCAGGTTCCGCACGATCCCATACCGGCATGGCTCGGCGTCGTCCTCGGGGATGAAGGTGCCGAACATCCGGTCCCAGATGATCAGGATCCCGGCGTAGTTGGCGTCGAGATAGCGGGCGTTGCGGGCGTGGTGCACCCGATGGTGCGAGGGCGTGTTGAACACCGCCTCGAACCAGGCCGGCATGCGGCGCACGGCCTCGGTGTGGATCCAGAACTGGTAGACGAGGCTGATCCCCTTCTGGATCGCCACCATGGCCGGCGGGAAACCCAGGAACGACAGGGGCAGCCAAAGCAGCCAGGTGCCGGCCACGCCGCCGGTCCAGGTCTGCCGCAGGGCGGTCGTCAGGTTGTAGTGCGTCGAGCTGTGGTGGTTGACGTGGCTGGCCCACCAGAACCGCCGCTCGTGGCTCAGGCGATGGAACCAGTAGTAGGTCAGGTCCTCGGCGAAGAAGAGCACGACCCAGGCCCAGATGGCGTTCATCGGGATCGTGAAGATCCGATGCTCGTAGACCCACAGGCTGGCGGCGAAGACCGCGCCGCCGGTCAGCAGGCCGACGATGCTGTTGCCCAGGCCCATCATCAGCGAGGTGGCCGCGTCGCGCGGCTCGTAATTGGCCTTGGCCCTGCCGAAGCGGGCCAGCAGCACCTCCAGCACGATGGCGACCACGAAGAACGGGATGGCCAGTTGGACGGGATCGAAGGCCGGCTTCACGCGGCCGTCTCCACCGGCGGCCAGGGCCGGTCGCCCAAGACGAGGCGCGGCGCGCCATCGACGCCGGGCAGCCTGATCCGGCCGTCCTTGGCCCCGCTGGCGACGACCCCGGCCCAGGGCGCGCTGCGGGCGACATAGCCGTCGCCGCGACGCCACAGCACCAGCGCCTCG
>NZ_QHJY01000526.1 GCF_003185805.1 Caulobacter sp. D5 | reverse complement strand
CCGGGCTTGGGCCCGCCGCGCTGGATCTGCTCGAAGGCCACGCCGTCGAAGCGGAAGAGGCCGTCGACACTGCCGATCCACAGATAGCCGTCCTTCGACTGGCCGATGCTGTTGACCCGGCTGGGCGCGCCCCCTTCCAGCGACCAGCTGACGCGCTTGTACTCGGCCAGGGGTTCGAGCCCCGGCGCGGCCTGCGCCGAGACCGCGAGGCCGATGGCGAGCGCGACGCCCGCCAGTCCGATCCGGAAGCCCCCCGCCCGGCTCAAAGGTCGATGATGCCGCGCTTGGCGGCCACGGTCACCGCGTGGGTCCGGTCGTTGACGTAGAGCTTGGCGAAGATGCTCTTGATGTTCGACTTGATGGTGTCTTCCGAGAGGTTCAGCTCGCGGGCGATGTGCTTGTTGGAATTGCCGTTGGCGATCAGCTGCAGGACGGTGATCTCGCGGGCGTTCAGCGTCTCGTCGATGGCGTGGATGGCGATGCGCTCGGCCACCTCGGCCTGAAGATGGCGGCGGCCGGCGTGGACGCCGCGGATGGCGTCCAGCAGGTCGCGGCGCAAACTGCTCTTCAAGAGATACCCGGCCGCGCCGGCGCGCAGGGCGTGCAGGGCCTGGGCGTCGCCGGTGAAGGTGGTCAGCACGATGATCCGCGCCTCGGGGTGAGCCCGGCGGATGGTCTCGATGGCCACCACGCCGTGGCCGGGCATCTGCAGGTCCATCAGGGTGATGTCGGGGCGCAGCGCCTCCCAGCTGGCGACCGCCTCGTCGCCGGTCGCGGCCTCGCCGACCACGACCATGTCGGCCTGCGTCTCCAGCACCGAGATCACCCCCTCGCGCAGCATAGGATGGTCGTCGGCGATCAGTACGCGGATGCGCTCGTCGCTGGCAGGGGACGCGCCGCTGGCGGGGTACTCGTTCATTTCGGCGGCGTCCGGGGACCGGTCCTTGCGCATGGGACTCGTACAGGTGACGTGTTTGGCGAACCGCGACCATACACGAAAGCGGCGCAGCATTACCCTTTCGGGGGTTGACGCGGAACCGCCCGGATCAAGCCTGCGCGGGAATAGGACGCCCATTCGCTAGCGCCCAGTCGAGGGCGAAGTCGGCGACGTCCTCCCAGCCCGGCTCGTTGCACAGCCAGTGCGAGCGGCCCGAGAAGCATTGCAGGTCGGTGCGCGAGGCCGCGCGGCGCTGCTGGCGGGCGCTGGCGGCGACCATGGCGACCGGCGCGACCCGGTCCTCGTCGCCGGCGATCAGCAGCAGCGGCGGCCGGCGACAGCCTGTCCCCTTGCGACGCCCCCAGGGGCCGAGCAGGGCCTGGCGCACCACCCTGGCCGGCGCGGACACGACCTGCTCGGCATAGGCGGCGCGGCGCTCGGCCTCGGGCAGGGTCTGGGCGAACAGGGCGGAAAAGCGCTCGAGGCTCAGCGGCGCGGCGCCGTCCCAGTCGCGCCAGCGGGCCAGGATCCGGCGCAGGGCCCAGGCCGCGCGCGGCCGTTCC
>NZ_QHJY01000525.1 GCF_003185805.1 Caulobacter sp. D5 | reverse complement strand
CCAGACCTGGTCCGCGCCGCCCGCCGAGGACATCCTGCCCGGCGCCGACGCCACCACCGGCGAGGCCAGCGTGCCGCGCATCGCCATCCACGCCTTCGGCGTGCGGGCCGAGACCCTGGCGATCATCGAGGCCGCCGCCGCCGACCGCCGCATGGCCCGCGCCAGCGTCACCGCCCGCTCCGGCGGCCTGGAAGCGGCCGTCGACTTCTACCAGAACCAGCCGACGCCCTCGCTGGTGCTGGTCGAGACCATGGACTCGGCCCAGCGCATGCTGGCCCTGCTGGACGGCCTGGCCCAGGTCTGCGACCCGGGCACCAAGGTCGTGGTCATCGGCCAGACCAACGACATCGCCCTCTATCGCGAGCTGATGCGCCGCGGGGTCAGCGAGTACCTGACCCAGCCGCAGAGCCCGCTGCACGTGATCCGCGCGGTGTCGGCGCTCTACGCCGATCCCTCGGCTCCGTTCGTCGGCCGCCAGGTGGCCTTCGTCGGCGCCAAGGGCGGGGTGGGCGCCTCGACCATCGCCCACAACTTCGCCTGGTCGATGGCCGAGCGCGTCGAGGCCGCGACGGTGATCGTCGACCTCGACCTGCCGTTCGGCACGGCCGGCCTCGACTTTAACCAGGACCCGCTGCAGGGCGTGCTCGACGCGCTGAGCCAGCCCGAGCGCCTGGACCCGGTGCTGATGGACCGCATGATGGTCCGCTGCGGCGACCGCCTGTCGCTGCTGGCCGCCCCGGCCACGCTGGAGCAGGACTACGACATCGGCGCCGACGCCTACGAGGAAGTGACGCAGAAGATGCGCGGCGCCGCCCCGTTCGTGGTGCTGGACCTGCCGCACAGCTGGGCGCCGTGGACCCGCCGGGTGCTGGTGGGCAGCGACGATCTCGTCATCGTCGCCACGCCGGACCTGGCCTCCCTGCGCAACGCCAAGAACATCGTCGACCTGGTGCGCCAGGCCCGTCCCAACGACGCCCCGCCGCGCCTGGTCTTGAACCAGGTGGGCGTGGCCGGCCGTCCGGAGATCCCGGTCAAGGACTTCGGCGAGGCCCTGGGCGTGACCCCGTCGCTGGTGCTGCCGTTCGATCCCAAGCTGTTCGGCCAGGCCGCCAACAACGGCCAGATGGTCGCCGAGGTGGCTCCGAAGTCGAAGGCGGCCGAGGGCATCGACCACCTGGCGCGGCTGATCAGCCGCCGCGAGGCGCCGGCGGCGGCCAGGTCGTCGTCCATCCTGTCGGGCCTGTTCAAGAAGAAGTAGGGGCGAATGTTCGGCAAGCGCGATCAGGCCACCGTCACCGAGCGTCAGGCGCCGCCGCCCGCCCCCACGGGCGGCGCGGCTATCGCCACGCGCCCGCAGCGCGTCGAACCGACTGCGCCGCCGCCCGC
>NZ_QHJY01000524.1 GCF_003185805.1 Caulobacter sp. D5 | reverse complement strand
CGAAAGCGGGGACCCAGGCTTTTTCTGAAACGCGAGGCGCTCGACGATAAAACACCTGGGCCCCCGCTTTCGCGGGGGTTTTACGGATTGGAGGTCTGCCACGCCTACTCGCGCCGCAAGGGGAGAAGGATCAAACCGCCGCCGTCTCGGCCGTCGTCGCCCGCAGGCGCTCGACCAGGGCGAACAGCTGCGTGCGCACGCCGAACTCGTCGCCGGCCAGAGCCGAGGCTTCCAGCGACGCCAGCACCGCCTCCTCGATGCGCGGCGGCGGGACGAGCGGCGTCGCCTCGATCACGCCGTCGGTTTTCGGGGCGGCGGTCTCGTTGACGTCGACCAGGGCCTCGGTGAGCTTTTCACCGGGGCGCAGGCCGGTGATGCGGATCTCGATGTCCTTGTCGGGAACCAGGCCCTGCAGCTCGATCATCCGGCGGGCCAGATCGATGATCTTCACCGGCTCGCCCATCTCCAGGGTCAGCACCCCGGCCGGCGGGGCGGTCTCGGCGGCCGACTGGGCCACGGCCCGCAGCACCAGCGACACCGCTTCGGGGATGGTCATGAAATAGCGTTCGACCTCGGCGTCGGTCAGGGTCACCGGGCCGCCTCGGGCGATCTGGTGGCGGAACACCGGCACCACCGACCCGGCCGAGCCCAGCACGTTGCCGAACCGCACGACGCCCACCCGCATGTCGCCGCCGCCGCCGAACTGGCGGGCCAGCGCCTCGGCCGCGCGCTTGGTGGCGCCCATGACGCTGGCCGGGGCCACGGCCTTGTCGGTCGAGATCAGGGCGAAGTGGGACGCGCCGGCGGCCTTGGCCGCGGCCGCCACGTTGCGGGTGCCCAGCACATTGGTGCGCACGCCCTCGCACGGATGACTCTCGACCATCGGCACGTGCTTGAGGGCGGCGGCGTGGAAGACGATGTCGGGCTGCTCGGACGCCATCAGCCGCGAGACGCGGCCTTCGTCGCGCACGTCGCACAGGGCTTCGCGGCGCGGCAGCTGCGGCCAGGCCTCGGCCAGCTCGCGGTCGATCAGGAAGAGGTTGGCCTCCGAGGCGTCGACCAGGGTCAGGTGGGCCGCGCCGCTGGCGGCGATCTGGCGGCACAGCTCCGAGCCGATGCTGCCGCCGGCGCCGGTGACCAGCACCCGCCGGCCGCTGACCAGGGCCTGCACGGGCGCGGGATCGAGCCGCACCGGCGGACGGCTGAGCAGTTCTTCCAGGCTGATCTCGCGCAGGGCGCCGTTGGTGGGGCCGTCGCCCATCTCGACCACGCCCTGGCGGCGCAGCAGGCGCACGCCCTGGCTTTTCAGCTGGCCCAGGCGTTCGGCCCCGAAGGCGCCCAGAGGGGCTTCGGCCAGGAACAGCACCGCGGCCGGCGACAGGCCGCCGTCGCGCAGCTGGCGCATCACCCGGTCGAACTGGCCGATCGCGCCCAGCACGCAGACCCCGCGGATCTCGTCGCCGGTCTCGCGGGCCTCGGGGGTCAGCACCCCGACCACGGCGTAGCGCTGGGCCAGGCCGTCGGGCGCGCGCAGGAAGGCCTCGGCCTCGCTCGCCTGGCCGACGATCAGCAGGCGGGGCAGG
>NZ_QHJY01000523.1 GCF_003185805.1 Caulobacter sp. D5 | reverse complement strand
GCCGCGGCGCGGCCGCGACGGCGGCCGCCGGCGTCGCCATGGCGGCGAGCGCGAGCCACCCCGCGAGGGCGGATCGACAGTGGCGTGTGTGCAAGACCCCCGGGGCTCCAGTACTCGGCAGCGCCCCTTCCTTCACCGCTGCGTTTCCCAAGGCCAGTCCCCTCGTCGCCGTTGACCGGCGATCCCGTCCCCTCGCCCCCACCTGGGCCCCCGCCTGGCGGACATTCCAGAGACTCTGCCTGTTAATCTGGCAGGCCGGGCGCCCCGACGGCAAGTGCGAGAACGTGGGTTGACCCGCTCGTCACGCTGCTGACGAATGATCGCAACAAAAAAGACTCGTTGTGTCGGGGACGACGTATGGCGCTGGCGAATCTGGCCGCTGGAGCGCGAGGGAACGAGGGCCTGGCCCAAGCTTCCCTGCCCTACCAGCAGGCCCTGAGAGCTTTCTTCCGCCGAAGGGTGGAAGGCGGCGAGGTCGACGACCTCGTCCAGGAGGTTCTTCTCCGACTGCATAACCGCCGTGACGGCGGCGAAGTGTCGAACCTCGGCAGCTTCATCTTCCAGACCGCCACCAACGTCCTGCTCGACCGCCGCCGCCGCGACACCGTGCGCAAGCGCCAGGCCCACTGCGAGCTGGAGGAAATCCACCACCCGCTCGACGAGCTGTCGCCCGACCGGATCCTTCAGGCCAAGCAGGCGGCCGCCGTCGCCGCCGCGGCCCTTGGTGATCTTCCTTTAAGGACACGCGCTGCATTCATGCTCGTGCGTTTTGAAGGCATGAGTTACAAGGCGGCGGCCGCTCAACTGGGACTCTCAGTCAGCGCGGTCGAAAAACACGTCGCCAAGGCTCTCAAGCACCTGACGAGCCGTCTGCAGGAACACGATGCGCCACACCGCCCCAAACCTGGCTTCTTCCGGTGAACCGGACGCCGCGGAATGGGTCGCGCGCCTGCACAACCGGCCGAACGACCTCTCCTTGCGGCGTGACTTCGATTCCTGGCTGAAGGCCGATCCCACCCACAAGGACGCCTTCGATTCCGCCGCCGACGCCTGGTCGCGCATCGGCGCGCTGTCGGACGAACCCGAGATTCTGGCCGCCCGCGCCTCGCTGAAGGCCGAGCTGGCGGCCGACGCCCGCGCTCGCCGCGCCCGGCCGCAGATGCGCTGGGCCGCGGCGAT
>NZ_QHJY01000522.1 GCF_003185805.1 Caulobacter sp. D5 | reverse complement strand
GGGGAAGGGGGAGATTTTCCGAATGACCCTGATCCTCGCCGGCTCCATCCGTTTCGCGCCGAGCGTCTGGAAGCCCTGCGGCCGCACCTGGCGGCCCAGGGGGCCGGATCGCGCGGCGAGCCGGGGTGCCTGGCCTACGCCCTCTCCGAGGATCCGCTCGATCCCGGCCTGATCCGGGTGTTCGAGCACTTCACCGACGAAGCGGCTCTGGCCTTCCATCGCGCTTCGCCGCATATGGCCGCATGGCGTGCGGCCTGCGCCGAGCTCGGCGTCCACGAGCGCCGCATGTCGTCATTCGACGTTTCTGCCTACCGTTCCATTTGAAGCCGAGAGATCTGAAATGGCTACGCTCCTCCTGCTCCCCGGCGACGGCATCGGTCCGGAAGTCTGCGCCGAGGTGCGCCGCGTCGCGGCCGCGCTCACGCCGAACCTGGTGGTCGAGGAAGCCATCTACGGCGGCGCCAGCTACGACGCGCACGGCACGCCGCTGACCGACGAGGTGCGTGATCGCGCCCTGGCCAGCGACGCGGTGCTGATGGGCGCGGTCGGTGGTCCCAAGTGGGCCGACGCCCCGCGCCACCTGCGCCCCGAGGCCGGCCTGCTGAACCTGCGCAAGGCCATGAACGTCTACGCCAACCTGCGCCCGGCCTACTGCTTCGAGGCCCTGGCCGGCGCGTCCAGCCTGAAGACCGAACTGGTCTCGGGCCTCGACATCATGTTCGTGCGCGAGCTGGTCGGCGGCGTCTATTTCGGCGAGCCGCGCGGCATCGATGTGCTGCCCGACGGCCAGAAGAAGGGCTACGACACCGCCCTCTACACCACCAGCGAGATCGAGCGCGCCGGGCGCGTGGCCTTCGAACTGGCCCGCGGCCGCAAGAACAAGGTCCACTCGGCCGAGAAGTCCAACGTCATGGAGTCGGGCCTGCTGTGGAAGCAGGTGATCACCGAACTGCACAAGCGCGAGTATCCCGACGTCGAGCTGGAGCACATCCTGGCCGACAACTGCGCCATGCAGCTGGTGCGCGCCCCCAAGCAGTTCGACGTCATCGTCACCGACAACCTGTTCGGAGACATCCTGTCGGACGCGGCGGCCATGCTGACCGGTTCGCTGGGCATGCTGCCCTCGGCCGCCATCGGCGATCCCAACAAGCCGGGCCTCTACGAGCCGATCCACGGCTCGGCCCCTGACATCGCCGGCAAGGGCCTGGCCAATCCGCTGGCCGCCATCCTGTCGTTCGAGATGGCCCTGCGCTGGTCGCTGAAGGAAGTCGAAGCCGCCGATCGTCTGCTGGCGGCGGTCAAAGCTGCTCTGGATGCGGGTGCGCGTACCCGTGATCTTGGAGGTGAACTTACGACTGTTCAGATGGGTGATGCGGTATTGTGTCGCATCTAAAACGCTGAATAGCGTTGTTATTCCTGCATTTTGCAATCTGTGCTTAAGTTTTATCGCCCAGTTCCTCGTCTTATCGAATGATAGGTTGAGGGCTGGGCGAAATGCGTTTCAACGACTTGAAGATCTCGACGAAGCTGGGCGTCGCGTTCAGCGCGCTGATCATCGCCTTCATCGCCTCGTCGGCGGTGGTGTTCACCAGCCTGCAGCGTATCGAGGACGCCGCCGTCTCCAGCCAGCGCAGCCAGTCGCTGGCCACCGACGCCCAGTCGGTGATGAACCTGGTGCTGGAACAGCAGAACGCCCTGCGAGCCTACGCCCTGCTCGGCGACGCCGATTTCGCCCAGACCTACAAGGACAACGCGGCCCAGTTCGACCAGGCGCTGGACGCCTTCGAGGCCAAGACCACCGTCGCCGAGCAGAAGGCCCGCATCCAGCGCCTGCGCGCGGCGATGGCCGACTGGCGCACGACGATCGCCGAACCGACCCAGGCGGCCATGGCCAACGATCCGGTGATGGGCCGCGTCACCGCCGGCGAACTGACGGGCCGCAAGAGCCTGACCCAGATCCGCGCCGTCCAGCAGGAACTGACCGCCGCGGCCAGCGACCGCGTGGCGCTGCGGGGCAAGGAAATGAAGTCGGCCATGGACACGGCCATCCTGTCGCTGGCGATCGGCGGCGTCGTCGCCCTGGCCATCGCCGGGGTGATGGGCTGGATGCTGTCGGCGACCATCGGCGCCTCGGTGGCGGCCATGACGACGGCCATGCGTCGCCTGGCCGGCGGCGACAACAGCATCGAAGTCCCCGCCGTCGGCCGCAAGGACGAGGTCGGCCAGATGGCGCAGGCGGTGCTGAGCTTCAAGGACGCCGCCATCCACAAGCTGCGCCTGGAAGGCGAGGCGGTCGAGCAGCGTCGCCTGACCGAGAGCGAGCGCGCCCGCGTCGAGGCCGAGAAAGCCGCCAAGGCCCAGGAAGACGCCGTCGCCGTGGCTGCGCTGGCGCAGGCCCTCGATCACCTGTCGAACGGTGACCTGACCTTCCGCATCACCGCCCGCTTCGCCCCGGAAACCGAACAGCTGAAGGCCGACTTCAACGCCGCCGTCGCTCGTCTGGAAGAAGCCATGCGCGGCATCAACGGCGCGGCCGGCGGCATCCGTGCCGGCTCCGAAGAGATCGCCCAGGCCTCCGACGACCTGTCGCGCCGCACCGAGCAGCAGGCCGCCAGCCTGGAAGAAACCGCCGCCGCCCTCGACCAGATCACCGCCACTGTCCGCAAGACCGCGACCGGCGCCAAGGAGGTCTCGGGCCTCGTGGCCGACGCTCGCGCCGGCGCCGAGCGTTCGGGCCGGATCGTCGACCAGGCCGTCAGCGCCATGGCCGGTATCGAGCAGTCCTCGGGCCAGATCGGCAACATCATCGGCGTCATCGACGAGATCGCCTTCCAGACC
>NZ_QHJY01000521.1 GCF_003185805.1 Caulobacter sp. D5 | reverse complement strand
ATCCCTCTCCCCTTGCGGGAGAGGGTGGCCCGCGAAGCGGGTCGGGTGAGGGGTCTCTCAGAAATCCGCGGACAGGCCTTTCGACCCCTCATCCGTCGGCCTTCGGCCGCCACCTTCTCCCGCAAGGGGAGAAGGATCAGCGTTCCTCCCCCCGCGCCGTCAGCCAGTACATCACCGGCGTCGCCACCCGCGACAGCACGGTCGAGGTCACCAGCCCGCCGATGATGGCGATGGCCAGGGGCGAGTAGAGGCCCGAGCGTTCGAGCGCCAAGGGCATGAGCCCGCCGATCGCCGTGGCCGAGGTCAGCAGCACGGGCAGGAAGCGCACCTCGCCGGCCTTCTCGATGGCGTCGTGCAGGCTCATGCCGTCGCGGCGCAGCTGTTCGGTGAAGTCGACCAGCAGGATCGAGTTCTTGATCTCGATGCCGATGAGGGCGATCAGGCCGATGGTGGCGGTGAACGACAGGGAATTGCCGGTCAGCCACAGGGCCGCCGCCGCGCCGAACACCCCGAACGGGATGATGCCGGCCACGACCAGGGCGGTCTTGAACTTGCGGAATTCCAGGACCAGCACCGCCAGGATCCCGAACACCGCCACCATCACCGCAGCGCCCAAGCCGGCGAAGCTTTCCGATTGGGCCTCGGCCTGGCCGCCCAGGCTCAGGGCGTAGCCGGGGGGCATGGGCAGCTCCTTCTGGAGCCTGGCCAGCACATCCTTGGTGACGTTGTCAGTCAGGTAGCCGGTGCGGACGAAGGCGGTGACCGTCACCGTGCGTTCGCGGTCGAAGCGGTCGATACGGGCGGGGCTGGACTTCAGGTTCGGCGCGGCGATCGCCGACAGCGGCGCGGCCTCGCCGTCGGCGGTGGGTACATAGACGCTCGACAGGGCCGACAGGGCGTTGCGGTCGGCGCCGTCCACGGCCTCCATCGGCAGGCGCACCTTGACGGCGTAGTCGTCACCGTCGGCGTCGCGGAAGCGGGCGGTCTCCTCGCCGGAGAGCGCCAGGCGCGCCACGCGGCGGGCCGCGCCGGCCGGCACGCCCAGGGCGGCGGCCTTGGCCTCGTCGACGCCGAGGTCGAGATCGGTGCGGTCCAGACGCACCGGGTTGCCGACGTCGCGCGTGCCCGGCGTGCTCTTGAGGATCGCCTCGGCGCGGGCGGCCAGCGCCTTCAGCACGCCGAGGTCACGGCCGGTGACGCGCACGGCGACCGGGGCCTCGATCGGCGGGCCGTTCTCGAACACCTCGACGCTGATCCGCGCGCCCGGATAGCGGGCGAAGTCGGCGCGCAGGCGGTCGAGCAGTTCCTCGCTCTTGCCCGGCTCCCAGGCCTTCAGGCTGGCGAACATCTCGCCATAGGTCACCGCGCTCTCGCGCTGGGACTGGTTGTAGAACACCTGCGGATTGCCGCGACCCAGGTTGGCGGCGCGCCAGACGATGTCGGGCTCGCGCGCCAGGCGCTGGTCGACATAGCGCAGGGCCGCGTCGGTGCGGGCCAGGGACGAGCCGTCGGGGGTGAACACCCGCACGACGAACTGCGGGGTCTCGGCGGCGGGGAACAGGCTGGAGCCGGCCGCCTTCAGCATCGGCACGGCCGTGGCGCAGAGGGCCAGCATGATGGCCAGGGCCAGCCAGGGCCGGGCGAGGGCGCGGTGCAGCACGGGCCGATAGACGGTGTGGATCACGCCGTTGACGGCCTGCAGCAGGCGGTTGCCCTCGGGATCGGAGTGCTTGTCCAGCACCCGGCTGGCCAGGAACGGGATGATGGTCAGAGACACGAACAGCGACGCGCCCACCGTGCACAGCACCGTCACCGGCAGCGAGCGGATATAGGCGCCCGAGCCGGCCGGCAGGGCCATCAGCGGCAGGAAGGCCAGCATCAGGGTGGCGGTGCAGCCGATCACCGCCAGGGCGATCTGGCCCGAGCCGTTGATCGCCGCGGAGGTCCGCTCCTCGCCCTCGCGGATCCGGCGGGCGATGTTTTCGGTGATGACGATGCTGTCGTCGACCAGCAGGCCCAGGGCCAGCACGAAACCGGCGATGGTCAGCTGGTTCAGGGTAAAGCCGAAGGCCTGGATCAGCGACAGGCCGATCAGCAGGCTGAGCGGGATCGACACCATCACCACCAGGCCCGCGCGCGGCCCCAGCGGCAGCAGGGTGATCAGCACCAAAACGAGGGCCACGGCGAAGTCGCGGAACAGGTTCTTCAGGCGGTGGTCGACATTGTGGGCCTGGACGAAGCCGCGTTCCAGCTTCACCCCGGCCGGCAGCACCTTCTCGTAGTCGTCCAGCACCTTCTCGACCGACTTGGTGATGCGGCCGACGTCCTGGCCATCCTTCTGGGTGACGGCGACGAAGACGGCGCGCTTGCCGTCGAAGCGGGTCAGGTGCGTCGGCTCCTCCTGGGCCCAGGCGACGTCTGCGACGTCGCGCACCCGCACCACCTGGCCGCCGAGCGAGCGGACGGGCGTGTTCCTGACAGTGTCCAGCGAGCGGAAGGCCCCGCCGGACTTGACGTTGAAGCGCCGTCCGCCGGCCTGCACCGCGCCGATCGGGGCCTCGATCCCGGCCGACTTCAGGGCGTCGGCGACAGCGGAGGCCGGCAGCTTGAGGGCGGCCAGGCGGGCCAGATCCAGCGACACCCGCACCTCCGAGGCCGGGGCGCCGTAATAGCGGGTCTGGCGCACGCCGGAGACGCGGTCGAGCCGTTCGGACAGGCGGTCGGCGACCTTCTCCAGCCGGCGCATGGGCAGGCTGTCGCTGACCAGGGCCACCTGGACGATGGCCACCTCGGTGGTGCGCACGCGTTCGATGTCCAGCCGTTGCAGGCCGGCGGGCAGGCTGCCGCGAATGGCGTTCACCTCGCGCACCACCTGGTCGAACTTGCGCTCGGGATCGACGTCCCAGGTGAAGAACACCCGGACCACGGCCGCGCCGTCGAGGCTGGTGCTCTCGACCTTGTCGATGCTGTCCAGGCCATAGACCGCCGTCTCGATCGGGTCGGCGACCAGCTGCTCCATCTCGGCCGGTTCGGCTCCGGGCAGCACCGCGCGGATCAGCACGATGGGGATCGGGAAGTGCGGGTCCTCGGACCGGGGGACGGTCATCAGGGCGTTGACGCCCAGCATCACCAGCAAGCCGAAGGCCACGATGGTGAACTGCCAGCGCCGGACGGCGAAGGCGGCGAGGTTGAGGTTCATCGTGCAGCGCTCTGGGGGGCGGCGACCTTGCGGGTCGGGGCCGCTAGCGCGCGCGGATCGACGACGCTGACCTTTTCGCCGTCGGAGACGAAGCCGGCGCCGGCCGTGATCACCCGGCTGCCGGGCGGCAGGCCGGCGACGAGGGCGTCGTCGCCGTCGAAGCCGCCGAAGCGCACCGGTGTGCGGCGGGCGGTGGTTCCGTCCAGGCGCAGCACGGCGGCCTTGTCGCCCGAGGCCTCCAGCAGGGCCTCGGCCGG
>NZ_QHJY01000520.1 GCF_003185805.1 Caulobacter sp. D5 | reverse complement strand
CCCCCCCCCCCCCCCCCGCCCCGCGAGGGGCGGCTACCCCTCCACCCCCGCCAGCCGCCGCCGCTCCGCGTCGGTGAGAAAGCTCGCCGCCTCCAGCCGCGCCCACAGGGCGTCGCGCTCGGCGCTCAGCGCCGGCACGCCGTCCAGGTCGCAGGCCACCCGCGCGCCGGGGAACTTCACGCCCAGCCACGCCGTCAGCGCCCGGGCCGCCCGCTCGGCCAGGGGCGCGACCGTGTGCCGCCAGAACGCGCCATTGGCCTCGCGATAGTTGGCGTAGGTGTTGTCGCCGGGAATGCCCAGGAGCTGCGGCGGAACCCCGAACGCCAGGGCGATCTCCCGCGCCGCCGCGTGCTTGCCCTCGACGAAGTCCAGGTCCGCCGGGGTCAGCGACATCGGCTTCCACTCCAGCCCGCCCTCCAGCAGCAGCGGCCGCCCGGCGTTGTCGGCGCCGGCATGCGCATTGGCCAGCTCGGCCTTCAGCCGCTCGAACTGCTCCTCGGAAAGCCGGTCCCCGTCGCGCCCGCCATAAACGAGCGCCCCCGACGGCCGCGCGGCGTTGTCCAGCAGCGCCTTGTTCCACGCCCCCGAGGCGTTGTGCACGTCGATGGCGAAGGCGGCGGCTTCCAGCGGCGAGGCCCCGTAGTGGTCGCTGGTGGGATTGAACAGCTTCAGGTGCAGCACCGGCAGCCAGCCGTCGGCGTCGCGCGCGATCCGCGCCGTCCGCCCGCCGGCCTGATAGTCATAGGCCGCCGGCCACCCCCGCGGCCCCGGAACCACCGCCATCCGGTCGGGCCGCAGGGCGTAAAGCTCCTCCGGCTGGTCGCCCGCCGCCTCCAGATAGCCGTTCCCGGCCACCTGCAAGTGGCCGAAGAACTGCTCCATCAGATCCGGCCCGCCCTGCTCGGGATTGGGCCGCGCCAGCAGTCTGGCCAGCGGATGGTCGTCGCTGCGCCGCCCGTCGTGAAACACCGCCAGCGGCACGGCCGCCGCGGCCTCGGCGATCATCCGCACGCAGCGATAGGCCACCGGGTTCTTCGCAAACCCCTCCGCCGCCAGCGCCCCATAGTCCCGAGGCGTCCACTGCGCCCGCCCGCCGCTGGTCAGGGCGACCAGCCTGGCGGCCCGCGAGTCCTTGATTTCCGGCGCGCGCCGGGATGCGAAGAGGGGCATGGCCGCTCCTGGAGGTTGAGAACGAATAGAGAACAATGTAGAGTGAAGGCGACGCATCGATCAAAGATCCTCCCCCTCTGGGGGAGGTGTCGCGGAGCGACGGAGGGGGACCCCGGTGGACGCGCCCAAGCGCACCCGACGAAACGCCAAGGCGCTTCGCCGCACCATGAGCCTGCCGGAGGTCCTCCTATGGATCGGCCTCAAGGCGCGTCGCCTCGAAGGCCTGCACTTTCGCAAGCAGCACCCTGTCGGGCCCTACGTGCTCGACTTCTATTGCGACGCCCTGAGATTGGCGGTCGAGGTCGATGGCTACGCGCACGACACGGGCGATCGCCCTCGGCGTGACGCTCGGCGAGACGCCTGGCTTCTGGCCCAGGGCATACGCACATTGCGCATCCCCGCCGTCGAGGTTCTGGCTTCGGTCGATGACACTCTCGCCACGATCCTGGCCAACGCCGGCGCTGACCCCCTCCGGCCCTCCGGGCCACCTCCCCCAAAGGGGGAGGATCTGAGATGCCAAGATGCTCCCCCTCTGGGGGAGCTGTCGCGGAGCGACTGAGGGGGTCGCCCGAAGGGCGCCTAAACCACCCTGAGCCTCGGTTCCTTCCCGCCGCCCAGCATCAGCTCGCTCAGCGCCCAGACCAGCGCATCCGCCCGGTCCGGACTGTGCCCCAGATCCCCGTCGCCCAGCCCCATCAGCTCTTCCTCCAGGGCCGGGAACGCCCCGCAGTGCACCACCCGGCCCTGCTCGTAGAGCGCCGCCACCGGCTCGGCCCGCGCCCGCTTGCCCACCGAGGCCCGCACCAGCTTGATCGGGCACGGCGGCGCGGCCTGCGCCAGCACCGAGCGGACCATCTCGCCGCCCTGGTTGGCCTCGGCCACCAGCGCGTCGGCGTCGAAGTCCACCGCCGCCGCGACGGCCAGGCTGGCCCAGCCGTTGGGCGACAGCCCGCGCGCCGTGCGGTCGGCCAGCACATAGGCG
>NZ_QHJY01000519.1 GCF_003185805.1 Caulobacter sp. D5 | reverse complement strand
CCACCCCGGCGTTGAGCGCCAGGAGGTTGGTCTGGAAGGCGATCTCGTCGATCACGCCGATGATCTGGCTGATCTGCTTGGAGGAGTTCTCGATTTCGCCCATCGCGGACACTGCCTGATGGACGACCTGGCCGGAATGCGTCGCTTCGCCACGGGTGGTCGAAACCACGTCCGAGGCCTGGCGGGCGCCCGAGGCCGTGCGGCGCACGGTGGCGGTCAGCTCGTCGAGGGCGGCGGCGGTCTCTTCCAGGCTGGCGGCCTGCTGCTCGGTGCGGCGCGAGAGGTCGTCGGAGGCGTGGGCGATCTCGTCGGCGCCGGTCCGCAGGCCATCGGTGGAGGCCGCGATGACCTTCACAGTGTCCTGCAGCTGGGCGATGGCGCCGTTGAAGTCGTCCTTGAGCTTGGCGTACTCGCCCGGGAAGGCGGCGGTGACGCGGAAGGTCAGGTCGCCCGAGGCCAGGCGCTCCAGGCCCTCGGCCAGCGAGCTGACGACCAGGGCGCTCTCGCGGGCGGCGGCCGCGGCGGCCTCCTCCTTGGAGCGGCGCTCGTCGGCGGTCAGGGCGGCGGTCTTCTCCTGCTCGGCGCGCAGCTGCTCGAGATGCAGCTGGTTGTCGCGGAAGACCTTCAACGAGCGGACGATGGCGCCCAGCTCGTCGGCGCGGGTCAGGCGCTCCAGATCGATGGCGTTGTCGCCCTTCGACAGCTTCTCGGTGGCGCCGGCGATGTCGGCGATCGACTTGCGGACGTTCATCACCGTCAGGAAGGCCAGGGCGGCCACGGCGGCCAGGGTGATCAGCGAGAGAACGACCGTGATGCTGATCGCGGCGGCGGCCTCGGCCTGCTTCTTGGCGGCCTGCTCGGCGACGCGGGTGTTGGCCGCGGCCACCACCTGGTCCAGCTGGGTCGTCATCTTGGCGTATTGTTCTTCGAACGGCGCGATGAAGCCGACGGCCATGTTGAAGTCGACGCCGATCATGCCGCTCACCGTGTCGATGGCGCTGCGGCATTCATCGAGCGACTTGATCAGCTCGGCGATCTTCGGCTGCTCGGCGGCCGGAAGCTTCGACTTCAGGGAGGCCAGGTCCTTCTTGATCGCGTCGGTCTCGGCCAGGACGGCGGCCATGCGCGCGTCGTTCTTGGCGACGTCGATGTTGCCGGCCTTGTGGGTCATCACGGTGTAGAGTTCACCGTTGATGTTCGAGATGCGCTTGGAGAGCTTCAGGATCTCCATGTTCTGGGCCATGTCGCTCTCGACGACCTGGCGCAGCGCGGCGGACTGGCTCTTCTGGATCATGATCGCCCCGCCGGCCATCAAGGCCAGCATCACCAAGGCGAAAGCCGGTGCGAAGCCGATTTTTATGATCAACGGCAGATCGACTAGTCGAAAGCGCTTCATCTCGAGATCCCCTCCAAGCGACGGCCGTGCCCACGGACCGCCTGCAATGAGGTCGGATCATCACGATAGATTCCTAATAGTTCCTGACTTTGGTTAAGAACGATGGCCGCACCTTGTCGCACCCCCCTCCCGGCGGCGCGTGCGCAGGCGCGTTTCGCGCGCGTTTCGAGTCTAGAGACGGGCAATTGCGGCGACATGGCACCCGTCGCAAGTCACCTTGGTTATCGACAAGTAAATATCGATTATTCTTCGCTGACTCAGACTATCTTAACTCGCGGCTGCGAGAAGGTGCAGGCGGCCGGTTGGCGCAACGTCCAACGGACGAAGAAAAAATACTAGGAGCAGCGGGATGAAATATCCGATCGCTATTGCCGCGGGAATCGCCGGCAGCTTTTTCGTCGCTCAGGCCGCTTCGGCCGCTGGCGGCTTCGAAGATCAAATGGGCCGTTGCTTGCAGCAATTCGCCAACACCAAGGACGCCGCCCAGGTGATGCTTGAGTGCACCGCCGACGCCGGCAAGCTCTCGGCTTGCAAGGTCGTCGACAACAGCGCGGCCGGCAAGGGCTTCGACAAGGCCGCCATGTGCATCGCTGAAAAGCTGCCGATGGGCGCCAAGACCGGCACCGTGAAGGTTCCGTTCCGCTTCCCGGGCGGC
>NZ_QHJY01000518.1 GCF_003185805.1 Caulobacter sp. D5 | reverse complement strand
TGGTCACCCAGGCCGCCGCCACCATGGGGGAGATCGACGCCTCGGCCCGCCAGATCGGCGCCATCGTCGGCCGGATCGACGAAATCGCCTTCCAGACCAACCTCCTGGCCCTGAACGCCGGGGTCGAGGCCGCCCGGGCCGGCGACGCCGGTCGCGGCTTCGCGGTGGTGGCCCAGGAGGTGCGGGCCCTGGCCCAGCGCTCGGCCGGTTCCGCCAAGGAGATCAAGACCCTGATCGGCGCCTCGGCCGTGCGGGTCGAGGCGGGCGTGGGCCTCGTTCAGCGCACCGGCTCGGCCCTGCACGGCGTGGCCGGCCGCATGGCCGGCATCGACGCGGCCGCCACCCGCATCGCCTCGTCGGTGCGCGAGCAGGCGCAAGGGCTGTCGGCGGTCAACGCCGAGGTCGCCGAGATGGAGCGCTTCACCCAGGAGAACCTGGTCATGGTCGACCAGGCCCGCGCCGCCGACCAGGCCCTGGCGGGGCAGGGCGCGCGGCTGGAGGCCCTGGTGGGGCGGTTCCGGCTGGGACGGTCGGCGGGGCGGCGAAGAGTGGCGGCTTAAGGAACGAAAGCCGCGCCCTTCTTGAACCCTCTCCCTATGGAAGAGGGGTCAAAGCACGCTCTCGACGATGTGCGCCCGGTAGAGCACGGCGATCAAATCCGTCTGGGTGATCACGCCGACCAGCCTGCGGTCGCGGTCGACGACCATGGCCTCGTGGGTCTGGCCGCTGGAGAGGATCGGCAGCAAGGCGGCGATCGGGGTGCCTTCGCGCACGCGGTGGACGAAGGGGTCGAGCGCGGCTTCGACGGTGCGGCGGCGGTTGGCCTGGAGTTCGGCGCGGCGGGCCATGCCGATGACGCGGCCCTCCTCGTCCACGACCGGGGCGACGCGCAGGTCGTGGCTCTGCAGGAAGGCCAGGGCGCTTTCGGCCGACTGGGCGCGGTCGAGCCGGATGACGTCGCGGGACATCACGTCGCCGCAGCGGATCTGCGAGTGCAGGCGCTGGTGGGCCTCGATCTCGACCTCGCGGAACAGGGCGTCGAGGTCCTCGCGGCTGACGTCGAGCAGCTCGCCGTAGCGGGCCAGGGCCTTGTCGAGGTCGCCGGTGCTGTAGCCGATGCGCGAGGCGGGGGCCGGATCGGCCGTGCCGTGAGGGTTGGGCGGCGGGGCCGGGGCCTTGTGCGGATAGGAGCGGCCGACCGCGCGGTTGTAGGCCATGCCGGCCAGCACCAGCAGGATCGAGTCCACCGCCACCGGATTGAGCGCGAAGAGATAGCCGGCCTTGGTCACGGCCGGGCCGCCGATGACGGTGATCAGGGCCACCGCGCCGCCGGGCGGGTGCAGGCAGCCCAGCAGCACCATGGCGGCGATGGCAAGACCCACGGCCAGGGGCGCGGCGATCAGCGGCTGGGCCGGCAGCAGCAGGGCCACGGTGATGCCGATCAGCGCCGAGACGACATTGCCGCCGATCACGCCGCGCGGCTGGGCCAGGGGGCTGGCGGGCACGGCGAAGACCAGCACGGCCGAGGCCCCGATCGGCGCCACCAGCAGCGGATGCAGCCAGTCGCCGCCGCCGACGGCGAAGCGTCCCAGCACCCCGGCGAACAGCAGGCCCAGCAGGGCGCCGCCGCCGCCCTTCAGCGCGTCGGCCGGCCGGATCGGCGTCTTGCCGCGAAGCAGGGTGAGAAGGCGGTCGGTGGTGAGCGCGGTCGTCGAAGCGGTCATGGCCGTTTTGATAGGCGATGAAGGCCGGCGATGGCGCCGAAAATCGCTGTCGGAAGGCTCAGCCGCGCTGGAAGGCCAGGGCGACCAGGCCGGCGACGATGCAGGCCTGGGCGAAGACGATCAGGGCCAGCCAGGCGCCGAACGGCTGCTTGCGGGTCTTGTGGCGCAGCCAGCGCTGGGCCAGCAGCGCGCCGGGCGCCGCGCCCAGGCAGGCCGACAGCAGCAGCACCCGTTCGGGCACGCGACGGTCGCCCTCGACGGCGGCGGCCTTGTCGTGGGCGAACAGCATGAAGCAGAAGAGGTTGGCCGCCAGCAGGGCCAGGACGACGATGAAGGTCACCGCACCTGTTCCGGCGGGGCGTGGTCGAGGGGCGCCAGGTCGGGCTCGACCCAGCCGCGGCGGGCGGCGACGCTGAACAGGCGCTCACGCGACCAGAAGCCCAGCGGCCAGGCCTTGTCGCCCAGCGGCGTGGCCAGCAGGCGGGCGGCCGCCTCGGCGTCGTCCGTGCCGGCCGGCAGGGCGGCGGCGAAGGCGCGGATGGCGGCCAGATAGGCCTGGGTGATGGTCTCGTGATAGCCGCTGGTGTCGTCGTTCACCCCGCCGACGGCCTCGTTATAGGCGCGGATGATCCCCGGCAGGTCGCGCTCCAGGCCCGCATCGCGGATGCGGACGAGACGCAGCGTCGCCGTCAGGTGGGCCGCGTGGGTCCACTCTTCCTTGGGCAGGCTGCGATCGAGCAGGCGCTCGGCCAGGCGGGCGATTTCGGCGGTGGCGTAGGCGGTCATGGCGGGTTCCGTGGAACCCGTCTGTAGGGGAGGCGGGCGAGCGAGGCTAGGCATGATCCTTCTCCCCCTGCGGGAGAAGGTGTCGGCCGAAGGCCGACGGATGAGGGGTCTCTCAGAAGTCGGAGGCCTGATCCGGCCTGGCGGCAGCACGCGGCTTCAAGGTTTGAGAGACCCCTCACCCGACCTCCTTCGGAGGCCACCCTCTCCCGCAAGGGGAGAG
>NZ_QHJY01000517.1 GCF_003185805.1 Caulobacter sp. D5 | reverse complement strand
CGACTGGTTCTATCGCGGCGTGGTCGACCGCTCGCTCGTCCTGACCATCGACCCGAGCTACTTCCGGCTGACCGGCGGCATCGAGCGCTGGCTCTATCGCGTGGCGCGCAAGCACGCCGGCCGCCAAGTCGGTGGCTGGGTGTTCGAACTCGCCCATCTCCACCACAAGTCCGGGAGCCTGGCCCGCCCCTCCGACTTCGCGCTCGATGTGCGCCGCATCGTCCAGCGCCAGCCCTTGCCAGGATACCGGCTGCTGCTCGACCGCGCCCAGGGCCGCGAGCGCCTGCGCATCCTGCCCCTGGTCGTCGAGATCGCGCTCGACGCGCCTGAGAACGCGCCTGTGGACGGACACGGGATATCGGGCGCATCGCCCATCGGGACATCAGGCGCACGGGTATCGGGAGATCAGGCGCAGGCAGCGGCCCCAAACCCTTTTGGCGCAAGGCCTTCCGCCGCGCCTAACTTGGACTCTAACCTCGACTCTAACTTCTTGGCGGCCGCTGTCCTCGGCGCGGACACGCCGGACGCGGAGGCGGACCGGTGATCCTGGCCCTCCTCAACCAGAAGGGCGGGGTCGGCAAGACCACCCTGGCCTTGAACCTCGCCGCCTGCTGGGCCGCCCAGGGCCGGCGCGTGACCGTCGTCGACGCCGATCCGCAAGGCTCGGCCCTGGACTGGGCGCAGGCCCGCAGTCACGCCGGCCTTGCCCGCGCGTTCGGGGTGGTGGGCCTGCCGCGCGACACCCTCCACCACGAGGCGCCCGAGCTGGCGCGCGCCGCCGACCACGTGATCATCGACGGCCCGCCGCGCGTGGCCGCCTTGCTGCGCTCGGCGCTCCTGGCCGCCGACCTGGTGGTCATCCCGGTCCAGCCCTCGCCGCTCGATGGCTGGGCGTCGGCCGAGATGCTGCGCCTGCTCGACGAGGCCCGCGTCTACCGGCCCGGCCTGCGCGCCCGGTTCCTGCTCAACCGGTGCGCCGCGCGCACGGTGATCGCCCGCGAGACCAAGGACGCCCTGGCCCTTCAGGACACCGGCGCCCTGCGACATACGATCGGCCAGCGGGTGCTGTTCGCCCAGGCGATGGCCGCCGGGCGCGTGGCCGGCGAGCTTGAGCCCGACGGTCCGGCGGCCGCCGAGATCGCCGCCGTCGCGGCCGAGATCGAGGCGCTCGGGCGATGAGCGGCAAGCCCTTCGCCGCCCGTCCGCCCGGCGCCGAGGCCTGGGTCCAGGACCCGGGCGACCGGCCCGGCGCCCGGCCAAGCCGGTTCACCGCCCGCCTGACCATCGACGTCACGCCCGCCTGTCGGGGGCGCATCAAGATCGCTGCCTTCGCGCGCGGCCAGACCGTCGCCGACATGGTGCGCGCGCTGCTCGACCGGGAATTCCCGGAGGAGCGGGCATGAGCGCGATCGCTGAAACCGAGGTCGACCTCAGCTGGTGGCGCGGACAGGTCGAGGAGTGGCTGCGCTTTGGCCGGCCGCGCGAGGAGATCCTGCACGATCGCCGCCGCCGGACTCTCGTCTTCCGCCCCGGCGCGGTCTTTGCCCGCGTGCGCTGGACGGGCGGCGCCTATGGCACGACCGCCTCGGTGCTGGAGGTGCTGCGGGCGCCGGAGGCGGGCGAGGCCTTCATCACCCTGCCCGGCGTGAGGCCCGGCGCGCAGGCGCTGGTTTGGCTCGAAGGCTGGACGCGGGTGCAGCGGGGCCTGGCGGTCATCGACACGATCGAGGCCGCCGGGTTCGCGCCCCACGCCATCGCGCCCGACCACTGGCGCCATGTGCAAAACCGGCTTTGGGCCGGACTTGCGCCCCGCGCCTACGATGCGCGGCGCCATCGGGCCTGGCGGCTGCGCCAGCGGGTGTCGTCGTGAGGCGCTGGATCCTGGCGGCGGGCGGCCTGGCCTGCCTGGCGCTGGCCGCCGCCCCG
>NZ_QHJY01000516.1 GCF_003185805.1 Caulobacter sp. D5 | reverse complement strand
AGGCGGAACCGCAGCGTCACCCCCATCCCAACCCTTCCCCCATCAAGGGGGAAGGGCTTTGGGGCGGCTTTCAGTTTTGAGAGACCCCTCACCCGACCTGCTCCGCAGGGCCACCCTCTCCCGCAAGGGGAGAGGGATAACAGGGCCGTCTCGCCCCCTCCACCGCTTCGCGGTCCCCCTCCCCCGTTGCACGGGGGAGGAATAAAAAACGGCGGGCCCTGGGGACCCGCCGTTCTCATCTCTCAAGCGATGCAGCCAGGCCTCAGGCCGAGGCCGCTCCGCCCTTCTTTTCGGCGTAGATCAGCAGCGGCTGGGCGCGGCCTTCGACGACCTCGGCGTTGACCACCACTTCCTCGACGCCCTCGTAGTTGGGCAGTTCGAACATGGTCTCCAGCAGGATGCCTTCCATGATCGAACGCAGGCCGCGGGCGCCGGTCTTGCGGGCGATGGCCTTCTTCGCGACGCCGTGCAGGGCGTCCTCGGTGAAGGTCAGGCCGATGTTCTCCATCTCGAACAGACGCTGGTACTGCTTGACGAAGGCGTTCTTCGGCTCGGTCAGGATCTTCACCAGGGCGGCCTCGTCGAGGTCTTCCAGGGTGGCGATCACCGGCAGACGGCCGATGAATTCCGGGATCAGGCCGAAGCGCTGCAGGTCGTCGGGCTCGACGCCGCGCAGGATCTCGCCGGTGCGACGGTCTTCCGGATCGGCGACCTTGGCGCCGAAGCCGATCGACTTGGCCGAACCGCGGGCCGAGATGATGCGCTCGAGGCCCGCGAAGGCGCCGCCGCAGATGAACAGGATGTTCGTCGTGTCGACCTGCAGGAACTCCTGCTGCGGATGCTTGCGCCCGCCCTGCGGCGGCACGGAGGCGACGGTGCCTTCCATGATCTTCAGCAGGGCCTGCTGCACGCCTTCGCCCGACACGTCGCGGGTGATCGACGGGTTGTCGGACTTGCGGCTGATCTTGTCGATTTCGTCGATGTAGACGATGCCGCGCTGGGCGCGCTCGACATTGTAGTCGGCGGCCTGGAGCAGCTTCAGCACGATGTTCTCGACGTCTTCGCCGACGTAACCGGCTTCGGTCAGGGTCGTGGCGTCGGCCATCGTGAACGGCACGTCGATGATTCGGGCCAGGGTCTGGGCCAGCAGGGTCTTACCCGTGCCGGTCGGACCGACCAGAAGGATGTTCGACTTGGCCAGCTCGACGTCGTTGTTCTTCGAAGCGTGGTTCAGGCGCTTGTAGTGATTGTGCACCGCGACCGCGAGCACCTTCTTGGCGTGACCTTGTCCGATCACGTAGTCGTCCAGGACCTCGCAGATCTCGCGCGGCGTCGGAACGCCGTCCTTGGACTTCACGAAGGCGATCTTGTGCTCTTCACGGATGATATCCATGCAAAGCTCGACGCATTCATCGCAGATGAACACGGTGGGTCCGGCGATGAGCTTGCGCACTTCATGTTGGCTCTTTCCGCAGAAAGAACAGTACAGGGTGCTCTTGGCGTCGCCGCTGGCGGCTTTCGTCATGGTCGCTTCTCACGCTAGGGCGTTTACGGCGAAAGCCGCTACCGCCGACCCCCACGCGTATCCCGCCACCGAAGCAACAGGATACCGAACGGGAGTTGTCTAATCCTTGACATTCCCCGATCCGAACGCGCGGCACAAGCCTTGGAGCCCGTTTCCGGCGCCAAGTTCGTGGATGTTTCGCGTCTGATCATGGGATTCCATCCCTAGATGGGACGACTGTAGGCCAAAGCAAGCGCCAGACGGGGTGTGGAACATCGACGCAGGCTCTAAGCTTTTCGAACACAGCCGGAATCGTGCTGCAAGCGGCGCCGTTAAAAGGAGTTCGCCCGAGGGGCGGAGACGAAATGGCCGAGACCCAAGAAACGGCGCCGGGCGCGTCGCACGACGCTCACGCCCCGACCCACACCGAAGCCAGCCCGCCGCTGGTGGCCTTCGACTTCGACGGCACCCTGACGGTGCGCGACAGCTTCACGGCCTTCCTGAAGTGGCGGGTCAGCGGCGGCCGCTGGACGATCGGCATGATCCGCCTGGCGCCGGCCGCCCTCTCCTACCTGTTCCACCGCGACCGGGGCCGCATCAAGGCCGCCGCCATCCGCGAGTTCCTCAAGGGCGTGCCGCAGGAGCGGCTGGAGGTCCAGGCCCGCAAGTTCGCCGAGGGGCATGCGCAGAGCCTGTTCCGTCCCGACGCCCTGGCGGTGTGGCGGCGCTGGCGGGCGCAAGGCGCCAGGATGGTCATCGTCACCGCCTCGCCCGACCTGGTGGTGGCCCCGTTCGCCCGCGGCATCGGCGCCGACCTGCTGATCGGCACCAGGCTGGCCTTCGACCTCAACGGCAAGGTGGTCGGCTCCCTCCTGGGACCCAACTGCCGAGGCCCCGAGAAGGTGGTGCGCCTGCGCGAGACCTTCGGCGAGAACATGAAATTGGCCGCCGCCTACGGCGACACCTCCGGCGACACCGAGATGCTGGCCATCGCCCAGGAGCGCGGCTACCGCATCTTCAAGGGCAAGCCGGTTTAGGGAGACCCTCCCCCTGGAGGGGGAGGTGTCGCGGAGCGACGGAGGGGGATCTGGCTGTTGAGCCAGCAGTCGCCCCTACATCATCAGGAACTTCCCCCTCCGGCCCTACGGGCCACCTCCCCCTTCAGGGGGAGGGTCTTGGTCGCCTACTCCACGCCCGCGCCGGCCTGGGCGAAGCCCGCCGGAACCTGGGTGGTGCTGACCGACAGGCTGCCGATCACCGAATAGGCCTGGTCGAAGACCGCGCGCTGGTTGGAGTCGAGCGACTTGTAGAGCCGCGCCATGGCCTTCACGCGCCGCTGCTCGAAGGCCAGCTGCTCGCGCTGCAGGACGAGGCCGGCCTTGGCCTGGGCGAGCGGGGTCTCGTCCTCGGGCGCGACGACGGCCAAAACGAGGCCCGAGGGCTTGGCGTTCGCGGCCAGGATGAAGTCGCGCCAGCGGCCCTGCTGGGCGGGGGTCAGGGAGAGATTCTGCCGCAGGGTCGCCAGGCCCGCCGTGACGCCGTCCTGCAGCAGGCGGTCGGAGACGATCTGCTGCATCTGCTCGGGACTGACGGCCAGCCGCATGGTGGCGACGCCGTGCTGGGGAACGTCCTGGGCCTGGGCGGCCGAGACGGCGGACAGGGCCAGCAGGCCCGCGACGGCGGCGGCCAGGGTGTGGGTGCGGACGGGCATGGCCGGGCTCCGGAGGTTGAGACTCTTCATCCCGCCGTTGTCGCCGCATCGCCCGGCCGTTGTAGGGCTGGCTTGTTTCGCCTGATCCCTCGCCCGTGGCCAAACCGGGGCGCCTGAAACCAGAGTGAAAAAAGCCGTCAGCAAAGAAAAAGCCGCCGACCTCTCGGTCGGCGGCTTCGTCTTCAGGCCTGGAAGGCGGCTTTAGGCGCCGGCTTCCGAGCTTTCGCGGTTCTCGTGGATCTGGTCGATCAGGCCCCAGGCCTTGGCTTCCTCGGCGCTCATGAAGTTGTCGCGGTCCAGGTCGCGCTCGACCTCGTCATAGGTGCGGCCGCAGTGCTTGACGTAGATCTCGTTCAGGCGGCGCTTGGTCTTGGAGATGTCCTCGGCGTGACGGACGATGTCCGAGGCCTGGCCGCGGAAGCCGCCCGACGGCTGGTGCACCATGATGCGGGCGTTCGGCAGGGCGACGCGCTGGCCGGCGGCGCCGGCGCAGAGCAGCAGGCTGCCCATCGAGGCGGCCATGCCCATGCACACGGTGGTCACCGGGCTCTTGATGTATTGCATGGTGTCGTAGATCGCGAGGCCCGACGTCACCACGCCGCCCGGCGAGTTGATGTACATGGCGATTTCCTTCTTGGGGTTCTCCGACTCCAGGAAGAGCAGCTGGGCGCAGATCAGCGAGGCCATGCCGTCCTCGACCGGGCCCGTGAGGAAGATGATCCGCTCCTTCAGAAGGCGCGAGAAGATGTCGAAGGCGCGTTCGCCGCGGCTGGTCTGCTCGACCACCATCGGAACCAGGTTCATCGCCGTCTCGACCGGATCGTACATCATGTGGGGTTCGCCCTTCTCAGAATGTCCTTGCGGGCGCGAATCACCGCCGCGCCGCCGCTCCTGACGCATATCGCGTGGCGCTTAACAGGTTGCAAGGCGCCGGAATTCGTCACCCGAAGGGACGACGGCCTCAGCCGCCGTAGCCTTCCGGCAGGTCGTCTTCTTCCAGGAGCTCTTCCTTGGAGACTTCCTTTTCCTCGATCTTGGCCTTGCCGAAGATCAGGTCGACGACCTTGTCTTCGTAGATCGGGGCACGCAGCGAGGCCTGCAGGTCGGCGCGCTGGCGGTACATGTCGAACACCTGCTGGGCCTGGGCGCCGTACTGGCGGGCTTCGCGGACGATCGCTTCGTTCAGTTCCTGGTCGGTGACGACCACGTCGTTCTTGCGGCCGATCTCGGCGAGCACCAGACCCAGGCGCACGCGGCGCTCGGCGATCTTGCGGTACTCGTCCTTCAGCTGGTCTTCGGTCTTGTCGGCGTCTTCCGGCGGCAGGCCGCCTTGCGACTTGTCGGCCTGGACCTGCTGCCAGATGCCGGCGAACTCGGCGTCGACCATGCGCGGCGGCAGCGGGAAGTCGTGCTTGGTGTCCAGCACGTCCAGCAGAGCGCGCTTCAGCTTGAAGCGGCTCGAGTTGGTGTAGCGGCCTTCCAGGTTCGACTTCAGCAGGTCCTTCAGGGCGGCCAGATCGGCCAGGCCCAGGCGCTTGGCCAGTTCGTCGTCCGGCTCGGCGTCGACCGGGGCGCGCACTTCCTTGACGGTGGTGGCGAACTCGGCGGCCTTACCGGCCAGTTCGGCGGCCTGGTAGTCTTCCGGGAAGTTGACCTTCACCGTCACGACGTCTTCCGGCTTGGCGCCGACCAGTTGCTCTTCGAAGCCCGGGATGAACTGGCCCGAACCGAGCACCAGCTCGGCGTCGTTGGCCGTGCCGCCGGCGAAGGCGACGCCGTCGATGGTGCCGACGAAGTCGATCAGCAGCTGGTCGCCGTCCTTGGCCTTCAGGCTCTTGCCCTTGCGCGGCTCGTAGGTGCGGGCCTGCTTGGCCAGCTCGGCCAGGGCTTCGTCGACTTCGGCGTCTTCGATCTTGTAGACCGGCTTGACCAGCTCGATCGAGGTCGGGTCGATCGGCTCGAACTCCGGCATGATCTCGACGGCCAGGTCGAAAGCGAGGTCTTCACCGCCGGCCATGACCTTGTCCATGTCGGACGTCGGCTTCAGGTCGGGCTGGCCGGCGGGACGCAGCTTGTTTTCGTCGAGGATCTTCTGGGTGGTCTCGTTGAGCGCCTGCTCGATGACTTCGCCCATCAGGCCCTTGCCGTACAGGCGACGGACGTGAGCGGTCGGCACCTTGCCGGGGCGGAAGCCCTTGACGTTCATCTGCGGCGCGACTTCGGCGATACGAGCCTCGAGACGCGTGGCCAGCTCACTCGCGGGCACCGTAACGCCGTAAACCCGGCTGAGGCCTTCGCCCGACTTTTCAACGATCTGCATCGACATTCTTAGCTTCTCGGCTCTGGGCGCCCGCGCCCGTCGTCCGCCCCAGGGGTCAAAAAATCATAGCCGCCCACGTCACCGGGGGCGGCGAAAGAGCGCCCTTATGTCACGACACTTCGCGTCGATCAAAGGGTATGGCGTCGCCGCGCGCAAAACGCTGCGCGCGGCGACATGGTGCGGATGAGAGGACTCGAACCTCCACGCCTCTCGGCGCTGGAACCTAAATCCAGTGCGTCTACCAGTTCCGCCACATCCGCGTGGGCGCAGAGCCTTAGCCGCGACCGCGACCGATTTGAAGTGGCGCCGCAGATTTTTCGCGCCAGGGCGGAACCGGCCGGCGCTCGCGTCGTTCTCATCGTGTCCCGCCGAGCGTAAAGCCGCGAGACATTAACCGGCCCGGGCCTTGCCCCCCCGACTGACGCCCGGGCCGGTTTTCCCTCTCCCTTTCGATCAGATCTCGCGAATCCCTCAGCGCACGGACGTGCCGCTTGAATTTTCGTGGATTCGCACGCAACCATTCGAAACCAGCGACGGTTAACTGCGCCATGGCGTAGGAGAACAGCGTATGCGGATGATCGAGGTCACGCAGACCGAGGCCGGATGGGAGGTCACCTGCGACCGGCAGGTGATCCATACCGACCTGGCCGAGCAGCGCTCGTTCCAGGCGGCGCTCGACTACGGCAGCCGCCTGTTCGACGAAGGCGTGCGCGCCGAGATCGTGCTGCACCGCCTGGAGGCCTGAAGCGCCCTCCCCGCCCTGTCCGAACCGCGGTCGCGACCTTGCGTCCCCTTGCGATCGGCAAGCGACGCCTTTAAAGCCGCACGTGCATCAAGAGTTGGGCTCGCCCAACGCCAACCTGCTTCCCGAGCAAGGTGGCGCCCCGTCGGGGGGATGCGGCCGCGACGGCAACGAAACGGGTGATCCCTAAAGCCGTCCCGAGTCTTGTTTTTTTCGACGAACGGACGCTGCGCATGCCCATCAAGATTCCCGACAACCTGCCGGCCCGCGCCCTGCTGGAAGCCGAAGGCCTGTCGCTGATGGCCGACACGGAGGCCGCCCGCCAGGACATCCGGCCGCTGCGCATCGCCCTCCTGAACCTGATGCCCGACAAGCCGACCACCGAGCGGCACTTCGCGCGCCTGCTGGGGGCCAGCCCGCTGCAGATCGAGCTGTCGCTGATCCAGATCTCGGGCCACGCGCCCAAGACCACCTCGGCCGAGCACATGCTGGCCTTCTACCGGCCGTGGGACGAGGTGCGCGGCGAGCGCTTCGACGGCCTGATCGTCACCGGCGCGCCGGTTGAGACCCTGGCCTTCGAGGAAGTCAGCTACTGGGACGAGCTTTCGCGCATCTTCGACTGGTCGCAGACCAACGTGCATGCGGGCCTGGCCGTCTGCTGGGGCGCCCAGGCCGGCGTGCGCCACTTCCACGGCGTGCCCAAGCACGTGCTGTCGAAAAAGTGCTCCGGCGTCTTCCCGCACGCCAACCTGGCGCCGGCCTCGCCCTATCTGCGAGGCCTGGCCGACGAGATCGACATCCCGGTGTCGCGCTGGACCGAGGTGCGGCCCGAGGACCTGCCGGCCGACGGCTCGCTGAAGGTGCTGCTGGAGTCCGAAGAATCGGGGCTGTGCCTGCTGGAGGACGCCCGCCGCCGCTGGCTCTACATGTTCAATCATCCGGAATACGAGACCGGCACCCTGGCCGCCGAGTATCACCGCGACAGCCTGATCGACCCGACCACGCCGCCGCCGGCGCACTACTTCCCCGCCAACGACCCGACCCGCGCCCCGCGCAACCGCTGGCGCAGCCACGCCCACCTGCTGTTCGCCAACTGGCTGAACGAGGTCTACCAGACCACCCCGTTCGAGCTGGAGACGATCGGAGCGTAGTTTTGGCCCCTCTCCC
>NZ_QHJY01000515.1 GCF_003185805.1 Caulobacter sp. D5 | reverse complement strand
CGTCCGTCGAACTCGGCCTCGGAAGAGAAGCAGTACAAGCTGGACTTCGACTACGAGACCGACCTGCCGTTCCTCAAGAAGATCGAGTTCGGCGGCCGCGCCACCGACTTCTCGACCTCGGGCTACGGCTATGGCGGCTACATCATCGACGGCGGCGACAACCTCTATTCGACCACCGACGACGTGGTGATCTACAGCAATGCGGTGAACTCGACGGCGACGGTCAGCAACAGCCAGACCGCCGACCAGACCAGCGCGACCGCCGCCTCGGCCGCCTACACCACCGGCTACTGGTCGACGACCGAGACCTGGTCGCGGGCCTTCTCCAACGCCGTGTTCGCCAACGCCATGACGGCCCTGCCCAGCGCCTTCTACTACGGCGGCGGGTCGCTGCCCTCGACCTGGCTCTATCCGAACTTCGCCAAGGTGGCGCAGTACCTCGACACCTCGCACTTCAACCTGAACAACCTGGTGACCACCACCGGGAGCGACGGCAATACCTACGAGCAGATCCCCTACCGGATCGCCGAGCAGACCGACGCGCTGTACCTGAAGTTCAACTACGCCTTCCCGCTGTTCGACTACGACGTGAACGGCAACTTCGGCTGGCGCCGGGTGCACACCAAGACCGTGGCTTCGGGCGCCCAGACGCGCAGCGAGACCTACGCCTCGACCAACGGCGGCACCTCGACCACCTATGTGCTGAGCAACACCCAGGCCAGCATGGAGAAGGACTACACGGTCTGGCTTCCGAGCTTCAATATCGGCCTGTGGCTGCAGCCCAACAAGCTGTCGGCCCGCGCCGGCTTCGCCCAGCTGATGGCCCGTCCGCGCATGGACTACCTGATGCCGACGGTCAGCTGCACCACCGACAATTCGCCGGACGCCAACGGCGAGTATGACGAGCCCAGCTGCACGGCCGGCAATCCGGACCTCAAGCCGTACCGGGCCAACCAGTATGACCTGTCGTTCGAGTGGTACCCGAACAACGACACCCAGCTGTCGCTCGGCCTGTTCTACAAGGACATCAAGTCGTTCTACCTGTCGTCGCGGACCCTGATCGGCAAGGTCGACGTCTATGGCGACGGGGTGCTCTACAACTACAACACCTATATCAACGGCGACGGGGCCAAGATCTCGGGCGTCGAGCTGACCGGCAAGACGGCCCTGACCTGGCTGCCCGGGGTGTTCTCCGGCTTCGGCGTCGACGCCAACTACACCTACCAGGAAGCCAAGGACGTGGAGCTCTATTCCACGCTCGACGGCTCGCCGCTGCCGTTCCCGGGGCTGTCGAAGAGCAGCGCCAACCTGACGGTCTGGTACGACAAGGGCCCGGTGAACGCCCGCCTGGCCTACAACTACCGCTCCAAGTACCTGTCCTCGGCTGCCGACACTTCGGGCCAGCCGGTGTTCAAGGAGCCGACCGGCTACCTGGACGGCAAGATCACCTGGAAGCCGGGTCCGCAGGGCCTGCAGTTCTTCGTCGAAGGCAAGAACCTGACCAAGGAGGAAGAGGTCTCGACGGCGGGCGACATCCGCCTGATCGAGCAGGGCTATTTCGGCCGCCGGTTCTTCATGGGCTTCACCTACAAGTACTAGGGTTAGGCCAAGGCCGCCCCGCCCCGCCCCGGCGGGGCGGCCTATTTCTCGAACACCACCTTGCCGTCGACGATGGTCAGCAGGGCCTGGGCCTTGAGGATATCGGCCGGGGCGATGGTCATCAGGTCGCGGTCGAAGACGGTGAGGTCGGCGGCCTTGCCGGCCTCCAGCACGCCGCGCTGCTGTTCGGCGAAGGCGGCGTAGGCGGGCGCCCAGGTCAGCATGCGCAGGGCCTGGTCGCTGCTGACCGCCTCTTCCAGATGCCAGTCGGCGCCCGCGAAGCCCGAGAGGCTGTGGCGGTAGACGGCGGCGTAGAACTCGATGCGCGGGTCGCCGACCTCGACGGGGGCGTCGGATCCGGCGGCGACGACCGCGCCGCTCTTGAGCATGTCGGCCCAGGCGTATGCGCCCTTCAGCCGCTCCTTGCCCAGGCGCGCGGGGGCGAAATAGAGGTCGCCGATGGCGTGGCTGGGCTGCATCGAGGCGATGATCCCCAGCCTGGAAAAGCGCGGCAGGTCGGCGGCGTCGACCACCTGGGCGTGCTCGATGCGCCAGCGGCGGCCGGTATCCGCGCCCAGCACCTCGCCGAACCAGTCCAGCACCATGCGGTTGCCGCGATCGCCGATGGCGTGCATGGCGACCTGGGCGTTCACGGCGCGCGCCCGGCGCATCAGGGCCAGGCCCTGGTCGTGCTCGGTGAGGATCAGGCCCTGGCCCTCGGCGTCGCTGTAGGGCGCCAGCAGGGCCGCGCCGCGCGAGCCCAGGGCGCCGTCCATGTAGAGCTTGATCCCGCGCAGGCGGATCAGGCCGGTGGGGTCGGCGCTGGGACCGGTCTTCAGCACCTCGGCCGCGCCGGACGGGTCCATGTAGTTGTCGACGCGCAGGGAAAAGCGGCCCTCGGCGGCCAACCGGCGCAGGATCTCCAGGTCCTCGGCGTCGACGCTCATATTGCCAAGGCCGGTCCAGCCGCGGCTGGCGTAGAGCTTGCCGGCCGTCTCCAGCGCCTGGCGCTTGAGGGCGGGGGA
>NZ_QHJY01000514.1 GCF_003185805.1 Caulobacter sp. D5 | reverse complement strand
AGTTGCTGCCCAGGGCCGCGGTCGGCCGGGCGGCCTTGACCAGGGTCAGGGCCGCGTCGCCCTGGGTGCGGTTCATGGTGTCGATCGAGGTGACGCCGTCGCCGATCTCGGTGTGCAGATAGCCGACGTTGGCGTTGAGGCGCAGGCCGTGGATCGGCTGCCACAGGGTTTCCAGCTCGACGCCCCAGACCTTGGCGTCGATGTTCTCGTTCACCGAGGTGCGGTTGACGATCTTCGAGATCTGGTAGCCCTGGTAGTCGTAGTAGAAGCCGGTGGCGTTCAGCAGCAGGCTGCCGCCCAGCAGGGTGTTCTTGGCCCCGACCTCGAAGGCGTTGACGAATTCCGGCTGGTAGGTCGCCGCCACGCCGGCCAGGCCGATGGCCCCCGGCGGGTTGGCGCCGCCGCCCTTGTAGCCCTTGGAATAGAAGGCGTAGAGCAGGCTCTCGTCGGTGAACGGCAGGTTGGCCTTGTAGTCGAAGCCCAGGCGACCGGTCAGTTCCTTGAAGTCGGAATACTGCGCCGACGGCGTGCCCTGGGTCAGGCCGTAGCCCGTGGTCAGCAGCGGGGTCGGATAGTAGTCGGACTTCTTCTTGTCCTGGGTCTGGCGCAGGCCCAGCGTGAACTTCAGGTCCTCGTTGGCCTGCCAGTAGACCTCGCCGAACAGCGCGGTGGCCCGCAGGTGATAGGGCGTGTGGTTGTCATAGTAGTTGTGGCCCTGACCGGTCGGGGTGGCCGAGGTGTCGATGCCGATGCAGTTGGCCGTGGTCGACGGGTTGCAGGTCGGGTTGCCGGTGTTCTGGAAGTTCAGCGCCAGGGCCGAGATCGTCAGGCCGTTGCTGACCACCAGATAGTCGGTGATGCCCTGGTAGTCGAAATAGATGCCGCCGACGTTGAAGTTGATCGGCCCGTCGAAGGCCGACTGCAGGCGGAACTCCTGGCTCAGCTGCTTGGCCGTCGACTTGGAGATGTCGTAGGTCAGGAAGGTGTTGGACGTTCCGGTCTGCGGATCGGTGAAGAAGCCGCCCGGCGTCAGGGCCGTGCTGTTGAACGTGCCCGGCGAGATGTTCCGGAAGTAGTCCTGCTTCGAATAGATCTCGCCGTTGCTCAGCGAGGTCAGCGAGGTGAAGGTCAGGCTGTCGGTGATGTCGTAGGAGAAGTTGAACTGGTAGACGTCCGAGGTCGACTTGTAGATCGGGTCGAACAGCGTCTCGATCTCGCGCAGGTCCTTGCTGACCGTGTCGCCGGCGTTGAGGTCGCCGCTGGTGAAGCCCACCAGGTTGCCCAGAACGCCGTAAAGCGTGCCTGAGGTGTTGACCGTGCCGTAGGCGGCGTCGGTGTAGAGGCTGGCCGAAGAGCACCCTTGCGTCAGGTATCGTCGGGACGTGCCGGTGGCCACCCCGCCGACCGTGGCCGGGCCCGGATCCTTGGTGCAGAGCTGCTTGCCGATACGGGCGCGGTTGTCGTCCTCGTTGAAGTGCTCCCACATCAGATTGACGCGCAGGCGCTCGTTCGGATTGACCTGCAGGCTGACGCGGGTGGACCACAGGTCGCGATCGTCGACCTTGTGGTTGTTGTAGGTGTTGGTGACGAAGCCGTCGCGCTTGACCGAGGCGGCCGCGATCCGCAGCGCCATCTTCTCCTCGACGATCGGGATGTTGACCATCCCGCGCAGCTTGGTCGTGCCGTAGTTGCCGTATTCGGCGCGGGCCAGGGCCTCGAACTGGTCGGCCGGCTTGGCGGTGATGATGTTGACGACGCCGCCGGTGGCGTTGCGGCCGTACAGCGTGCCCTGCGGGCCGCGCAGCACTTCCACCCGCTCGACGTCGTAGAACTCGGCCTCGAACAGGTTGGAGGCCTGGAGGGGCGCGTTGTTGACGTGCACGCCGACGCCGTTGTCGGCCGAGACGCCGACGCCCTTGGAGCCGATGCCGCGGATCTGGAAGTTGAAGCTGTTGGTGAAGTTGCTCTTGCCGAAGCTGACGTTCGGAATGGCCTGCTGAAGGTTCGGGCCGCCGTCGATCTTCTGGACTTCCAGGCTGTCCTGGCTGAAGGCCGAGACCGCGATCGGCACGTCCTGGAGGGCTTCTTCCTTCTTCTGGGCGGTGACCACCAGCTCTTCGATCACGTTGTCCTGGGCCGGCTTGGCCGGGACAGGCGTCTGGGCGAAGGCGGGGGCGGCCACGGCGGCCAGCACGGCGGCGGAAGCGCTCATGGCCAAGAGGCCGCGCAAGCGCAGGGTCTGCGTCATTCGAAATCCCTCCCTGGACGCGATGACGCCTTGTTGGCGGCCCCTATCCGCGTCCCGTTGTTTCCTCGTCGCCGCACGTTTTCATTGTCGTATCTCCTTTGCGGAGATCGGCGGGCAGGTGTCCGGCAGACCTGCTTCGGCATTGCAGGATTGCATACTTGCGTTCTTTGGCTGTCAACTGCCGCGCCTGTAAGTAAACGGCGATAGGTTACGGCTTTTCACTTGACGCAACGTCATCTGTTGCGCCGAAAACTCGCTTGTTGGAAATTTAGAAAAGACGGTCCGCCGGGTGACGCAAGGTCATCCGTGACGGTCTACTGAAAACAGGGAGAAAATTTGCTCCCCCGCACGCTGTATCTTGTCGCATTCCCGTAAAAGGTACAGTCGGAAAACGCCGGTTGTCGAAGCCCTGGCGGCGCCGCGCCGCGTCCCGCCGTTCCAGCCGGGGGCAAGGTCGTGTAGAGGAGCGGCATGTCCGCATCTTCCACCTCTTCCGCGCCCTCGGGCGCCGCCCTGGTGCTGTTCTCCGGCGGCCAGGACTCCAGCGTCTGCCTGGCCTGGGCGCTCGAGCGCTACGCGCGCGTCGAGACCCTGGGCTTCGACTACGGCCAGCGCCATTCGATCGAGATGGAGGCCCGCCAGGCCGTCCGTCACCAGGTCGCCGCCCGCTTCCCGCACTGGGCCGATCGCCTGGGCGAAGACCACGTGCTCGACATCAAGAGCTTCGGCGCCGTCGCCGAGTCCGCCCTGACCGCCGACCGCGCCATCGAGATGACCGAGCGCGGCCTGCCGTCGACCTTCGTGCCCGGCCGCAACCTGGTGTTCCTGATCTACGCCGCGGCCCTGGCCGACCGCCGGGGCATCGACGCCCTGGTCGGCGGCATGTGCGAGACCGACTTCTCGGGCTATCCCGACTGCCGTCGCGACACGCTGGACGCCATGCAGAGCGCCATGAACCTCGGCATGGACCGGAACTTCCGCGTCGAGACGCCCCTGATGTATCTCACCAAGGCCCAGACCTGGGCCCTGGCCAAGACCCTCGGCGGCGAGGACCTGGTCGACCTGATCGTGGTCGAGAGCCACACCTGCTACCAGGGCGAACGCGGCGAACTGCACCCCTGGGGCCACGGCTGCGGCGAATGCCCCGCCTGCGAGCTGCGCGAAAAGGGCTACGCCGAGTGGGACGCGGCCGGTCGTCTTCCGCTTCCTTCTCCCCTTGCGGGAGAAGGTGGCGGCGAAGCCGTCGGATGAGGGGTCTCTCAAACCGATGACGCCGCGCCCGATCGTTCCGCCCTACGCGGCGGATCTCGCCATCAACCCCTCACCCGACGGTCCTCCGGACCGCCACCCTCTCCCGCAAGGGGAGAGGGGAGGTTCTCGATGACCTACTCGGTGAAAGAAATCTTCCTCACCCTGCAGGGCGAAGGCGGCCAGGCGGGCAAGGCGGCCGTGTTCTGCCGCTTTTCCGGCTGCAACCTGTGGACCGGCCGCGAGCAGGACCGCCACAAGGCCGTCTGCACCTTCTGCGACACCGATTTCGTCGGCACGGACGGGGAGGGCGGCGGCAAGTTCGCCACCGCCGACGCTCTGGCTGACGCCGTCGAGGCCGCCTGGACCGGCGGTCCGAACGATCGGCTGGTGGTCTGCACCGGCGGCGAGCCGCTGCTTCAGCTGGACGAGCCCGCCATCGCCGCCCTGCACGCCCGCGGCTTCCAGATCGCCTGCGAGAGCAACGGCACGGTCGTCGCGCCCGAAGGCATCGACTGGGTGTGCATCAGCCCCAAGGCCGACGCGCCCGTCGTCCAGACCCGCGGCCAGGAGCTGAAGCTGGTGTTCCCGCAGGAAAAGGCCATGCCGGAACGCTTCGAGAGCCTGGATTTCGAGCGCTTCTATCTCCAGCCGATGGACGGCCCGGACCGCGACGCAAACACGCAATTGGCCGTCGCCTATTGCCTTTCCCACCCTCAATGGCGTTTAAGCGTCCAGACACACAAGTATCTCGGCCTGCCCTGACGGATAAGGCGCTCGGTTTGGTGACAGGACCGTTGCGCTAGAGCCTCCCAGGCCTAGTCATAAAAGAAGTCCATGTCCGAACCCGTCTTCGAGATCACGAAGGCCGCGCATTTCGATGCGGCCCACTATATTGAGCAAGGCCCCGGCGACCATCGCTATCGCCGGCTGCACGGCCATTCGTTCCGCGTCGAGGCCAGCGTGAGGGGCTCCATGCAGGCGGCCGGCTGGGTCGCCGACCTGGAAAGCCTGGACGTCGCCCTCAAGGCGGTCGCCACCGAACTCGACCACGGCCTGCTCAACGACCGCCCCGGCCTGGAAAGCCCGACCCTGGAGCGGATCTGCCTCTATTTCGCCGAGCGCCTGAAGCCGCAGTTCCCCGGCCTGTCGCGCGTGGTCCTGTCGCGCCCGACCATCGGCGAGAGCTGCGCGCTGACGCTGTAAGGGTTTATCCCCGACTTTGACGCCGCCGCCCTCTGGCGCGGCGGCGCGGAGTTCGTCACACAGCGCCCATGCGCATGATCGGCTACTTCCGGGTTCCGCCCGTTCGCGGCGCGACCTTCGACGGTCCTCTGGCGGACAAGCTCACCGCCGCCGGCTGCGAGGCGCTGCATCACGACGCCTGCTACGCCCTGGCCGTGCACAAGCCGGGGCTGGACGCGGCCATCGCCTCGGCGCGGCCCGGCGACCTGCTGGTCGTCCCCAGCCTGCACGCCTTCGCCGCCCACCTGGTCGACCTGCTGCAGGTGCTGGGCAAGATCCAGGCGGCCGGGCTCTACCTGATGACGCTGAGCGAGGGGATCGACACCCGCATGCCCGGCGCCTTCTTCACCGTCTGCGCCCAGCTGACCCAGTTCAACGACCAGACCCGCATGGTCCGCACCGCCGAGGAGAAGATCGTCCGCCTGGGCCGCCCGCGGCCCGCGACGCCGGAGTCCGAAGCGGCTGAGGGCGATGCGTCGGAAGCGGTCGCAGAGGCGCCGCCCGAGGCCTGACGCCTCTTTCCAGAGAACGCCGGTCGGGCTACCCCTTGCGCCCATAAGCGCCTCGGGAGGCCTCGCCGTGCTCTACGCCATCCTCTGCTACAACGATCAGGACCTGGTCTCGAACTGGACCCCGGCGCAAGACGCGGCCGTGATGGAAAAGCTGTCGGTCGTCCACGAGCGGCTCTATGCTGAGGGCAAGCTGGGGCCGGCCGGCCGCCTGGGCTTCACCGGCTCGGCCAAGACCCTGGTCAAGGGCCAGGAGCCGCCGATCGTCATGGACGGTCCCTACGCCGAGACCAAGGAGGCCATGCTCGGCTTCTACATCGTCGACTGCGCCTCGATGGACGAGGCCCTCGACGTGGCCCGCGCCCTGGGCGAGGCCAATCCGACCGGCGCCTACGAGATCCGGCCGCTGTCGCTGTATCTGGAGGGCCTGGCCGTGGGTGATCAGATCCCCCAGGCGGCGGAATAGAGCCCCCTCAGTCGCTTCGCGACAGCTCCCCCAGAGGGGGAGCATCTGCGGCGTAGATCCTCCCCCTCTGGGGGAGGTG
>NZ_QHJY01000065.1 GCF_003185805.1 Caulobacter sp. D5 | reverse complement strand
AGCTCGTCAGGCTCATAACCTGAAGGTCACAGGTTCAAATCCTGTCCCCGCACCCAAACTTTCTACGAAGCCCCCAGCACCTCGCCGGGGGCTTTCGTCGTTTTCAGCCTCGAATCCGGAGTTTCGGCATGACCGACCGCTATCTGGACGACCTGACCGTCGGCGAGACCTGGACCGGCGCGCCCTTCACGTTCACCCAGGCCGAGATCCTCGACTTCGCCCGCGCCTATGACCCCCAGCCGATGCATGTCGATCCCGAGGCGGCGGCCGCCGGCCGGTTCGGCGGGATCATCGCCAGCGGCTGGCACGTGGCCTCGCGGGTGATGCGCGAATATGTCGACACCGCCCCGTTCGGCGCCACGCCGATGCTGGGGATCCGCATCAACGAACTGACCTGGCAAAAGCCCGTCCGTCCCGGCGACACGCTGACCGTCCGCCGCGAGATCGCCGAGGTGACCCGCTCGCGCTCCAAGCCCGATCGCGGCACGATCCGCACCTTCACGACGGTGACCAACCAGCACGGCGAGACGGTGCTGACCTTCTTCAACCTGATCCAGATGCCGGCCCATGCGGGCGTGAGCCTCTAGCCGCCCTTGCCTCGCGCGCCGACGCGGCCCCACTGTGCCGTCTTCGGTGCGAGGGGGCTTTCGATGCGGCGACGGACGGTTCTGGCGGGCGGTTTGGCCCTGGCCCTGATGCTGGCCGCGCCCGTCCTGGCCGCGCCGCTTTCTCCCGACAAGACCCGCGAGATCGACGCCATCGCCCGCGAGGTGCTGGCCGCCACCGGCGCGCCCTCGGCCTCGGTCGCCATCGTCGAGGATGGCGAACTGGCCTACGCCCAGGCCTATGGCCAGGCGCGGCTGTCGCCGGCGGTTCCCGCCACCACGACCACCCGCTACGGGATCGCTTCGGTCAGCAAGCAGTTCACCGCCGCGGCCGTGCTGCTGCTGGTCGAGGACGGCAAGGTCTCGCTCGACGATCCGATCGGGAAATACGTCCCCGGCCTGACCGAGGGCGACAAGATCACCCTGCGCCAGGTGCTGTCGCACACCGCCGGCTATCGCGACTACTGGCCCCAGGACTTCGTGTTCGAGGCCATGCGCGCGCCGACGACCTCGCAGAAGATCCTCGACGACTGGGCGCGCATTCCGCTGGACTATCCGCCCGGGGAGCAGTGGCGCTACTCCAACACCGGCTTCGTCATCGCCGGCCTGGTCGTCGAGAAGGTGTCCGGCGAGCCGCTGGTCGCCTTCCTCAAGCGCCGGATCTTCGATCCCCTGGGCATGACCGGCGTCACCGAGGACGATACGAAGGCCCTGTCGCCGCCCGACGCCGGGCACTACACGCGCTATGGCCTGGGACCCGTGGTCCTGGCCGACAAGGAGGCGCCGGGCTGGCTGTTCGGCGCGGCCGAGCTGGCCATGTCGCCGTCGGACCTGGCGCGCTGGAACCGGGCGATGATCCGCCGCGAGCTGTTGAAGCCCGCCTCGTGGGAGGCGATGACCACGTCGGTTGATCTCTCCAGCGGCGTGCCGGCCGGTTACGGCCTGGGGGTTTCGGTCAAGGTGCGCGACGGGGCCACGTCGATCAGCCACGGCGGCATGCTGTCGGGCGTGCTGACCAGCAACACCGTCTGGCCCTCCGAGAAGCGGGCGGTGAGCGTGATCGCCAACGCCGATTTCGGCGAACCGCAGACGGCCATCTCCCAGCGCGTCGCCTTCCTGCTGCGCCCCTCGACCGGCGCGGCCGCGACGGCGCGCGATCTGGTCGCCCAGCTGCAGGCCGGGCGGATCGATCCGGCCCTGCTCACCGGCAACGGCCGCGCCTGGTTCACCCCCGCGCGGCTGGCCGATTTCGGCAAAAGTCTCGCGCCGCTGGGTCCGCTGCGCATGCTCGAGGGCCAGGGCGTCCAAGTCCGCGGCGGCATGGCCTGGTACGGTTTCGATGCGGCGTTCGGGGCGCGGACCCTGTCGGTGTCGATGCGGCTGACGCCTGACGGCAAGGTCGAACAGTTCCTGATCGGGCCCAAGGCGGGCTGAGGACGGAGGGGGAAGCGATGGCGAACGCGATCGACGAGGCGGCGCTCGAAGGCTTTTCCCGGTTCGATTTCACCCATGAGGGCCACACGCGTCCGGTCTGGCGCATGGGGACGGGGCCGGCGGTCATCGTCATCCACGAAATTCCCGGCCTGCATCCCGGCGTGCTGGACTTCGCCCGCGACGTCGCCGCCGGCGGCATGACCGTCTTCTGCCCCAGCCTGTTCGGCGAGCCGGGCAAGGGCGTGACCAAGCGCTATATCGACGCCGTCACCTTCCGTCTGGCCTGCGTGCGGCGCGAATTCGCGATCTGGCGCGGCGGGCGGTCCAGCCCGGTGGTCGACTGGCTGAAGGCCCTGGCCCGCCAGGTCCACGCCGAGTGCGGCGGCAAGGGCGTCGGGGCGGTGGGCATGTGCTTCACCGGCGGCTTCGCCCTGGCGATGATGACCGAGCCGGTCGTGGTCGCGCCGGTGCTGGCCGAGCCGTCGCTGCCGGTGCTCGACAAGGGCGGGCTGGACGCCTCGCCGGCCGAGATCGCCTGTGCGAAGGCGCGGTTCGAGGCCGAGGACCTGTCGTTGATCGCCCTGCGCTATCGCAGCGACCGCCATGTGCGCGACGCCCGCTTCGAGCGGCTGAAGGCCGAGTTCGGCGAGCGGGCCGAGCTGATCGAGCTGGAGGACGCCGACGCCAACGCCTACCGGGTGATCCCGCCGCATTCGGTGCTGACCCTGCACCTGGATCGCGACCGGCCGGACGGCAAGGGGATGGCGGCGGCGCGGCGGGTGGTGGAGTTCTTCCGGGAGCGGACGGGGGCTTGAACCTGATCCTCCCCCCGAAGGGGGAGGTGGCCCGAAGGGCCGGAGGGGGAAGTGTCTGCTGAACTCGTGGCCGCCGCCAACATAGGAAATCACATCCCCCTCCGTCGGCTTCGCCGACACCTCCCCCTTCAGGGGGAGGGTCTCGGTACTGGACTTCCGTCCACAAGACGCCTAGACACCGCGCCTTCGATTTTCCCCCGCGTTCCCGGCGTTCGATCCGCCGGCCGGGCTGCAAAGGCTATCCGCGCCATGAAGCGCCATTCCGAAAAATCCAAGAGTGGACCCGTGGGTCCCTCGCAACGCCAGCTCCGCGCCGGCGAACTGATCCGCCACGCCCTGGTCGACATCCTCCGCGAGGAGGAACTGCAGGACGAGGCCCTGGCCGGCGTCTCCGTCACGGTTTCCGAAGTGCGGATGAGCCCTGACCTCAGGCACGCCGTCTGCTTCGTCGAGCCCTTGGGCGCGGGCCTGGCCGATCAGGGCGCGGCCCAGAACGTCGACGAGATCATCAAGGGCCTGAACCGCGTCGCCAAGTTCCTGCGCGGGCGCCTGGGCCGGTCGATCGACATGAAGTTCACGCCCGACCTGAAGTTCCTTCACGACGAGAGCTTCAGCACGGCCGCCTATATGGACAAACTGTTCCTCGATCCCAAGGTTCTGCAGGACACCGATCGTCGCCTGAGCGACGTCCTCGACGAAGACGAGGACTGATCCATGGCGCGCCGCAAGAAGGGCGACGCCGTCTCCGGCTGGGTGTGCCTGGACAAGCCCTACGACCTGACCTCGACCAGCGCGGTGTCCCGCGTGCGCCGGGCGTTCAACGCCCAGAAGGCGGGCCATGCCGGCACGCTGGATCCGCTGGCCACGGGCATCCTGCCGCTGGCCCTGGGCGAGGCGACCAAGACCGTCCCGTTCCTGATGGACGCCGACAAGGCCTATCGCTTCACCATCGAGTGGGGCCGCAACACCACCACCCTCGACCGCGAGGGCGAGACCACGGCCTCGTCCGACGTGCGGCCCTCGGCGGAGGCCGTCGAGGCGGCGCTTCCGGCCTTCGTCGGCGAGGTCGACCAGATCCCGCCGAACTATTCGGCCATCAAGGTCGATGGCGAGCGCGCCTATGACCTGGCCCGCGACGGGGTGGAGTTCGAGCTCCAGACCCGCAAGGTGACCATCCACGCCCTGCGCCTGCTTTCGGTCCCCGACGCCGACCATGTCGAGCTGGAGATGGAATGCGGCAAGGGCACCTATGTGCGCGCCGTGGTCCGGGATCTGGCGGCCGCGCTCGGAGCCTGTGGACATGTCAGCCAGCTTCGCCGAACGCGGGTGGGCCAGTTCGCCGAGGATTCGGCGATAAGCCTGGAAAGTCTCGAGAATTTGAGCTATGAGGCGCGCCTGTCGGAGGCATTGCTTCCGGTCGAGACCGCGCTGGACGACATCCCGGCGTTGGCCGTGACCGACGAAGACGCCTTCCGGCTTGCGCAAGGACGCGCCATCGTTCTGCTACCCAGGCAGGTGGAACAGCTGAAAGCCGAGCTCACGCCCGGCGATCGCACTGTTTCCGCCATGTCCGGAGAGCGCCTGGTGGCCTTGTGCGAGATGCGCGCCGGAAAGCTCAATCCGGTGCGGGTCTTCCAACTCACCTGAGCGGAGACAACCCGATGTCGATCACTGCCGAGCGCAAGAGCGCTCTTATCGCCGAACACGCTCGCACCGAGGGTGACACCGGCAGCGCTGAAGTCCAGGTCGCGATCCTCTCGGAGCGCATCTCGAACCTGACCGAGCACTTCAAGACCCACAAGAAGGACAACCACAGCCGTCGTGGCCTGCTGAAGCTGGTTTCCCAGCGTCGCCGTCTCCTCGACCACCTGAAGAAGTCCGACGAAGGCCGTTACGCGGCTCTCATCGAGAAGCTGGGTCTGCGCCGCTAAGGCGCATTTCCGCCGCCTTACTCCGGTAGGGCGGCGGAACGCTTTTTAGGGTCCTCGCTTCGAGACAGGCCGAAGCGGCGGATCCAAGGGCTCCAGGTCCCAAAGGACCGGCGCCCCGTACGTGTGAGGGTTCACGTCCTCAAACCCCCGCCTGTCACATTAGGATGAGGATCATCGGGCCGGCTCCATTGGCCGTCCGCCCCTGTCCACCCCCGACGGGAATCCGCCCGCGGGAACCGAAAGAAGAAAAATGTTCGATATCAAACGCAAGACGATCGAGTGGGGCGGCAAGACGCTGGTCCTCGAAACCGGTCGCATCGCCCGTCAAGCCGACGGCGCCGTTCTGGCCACCATGGGCGAAACCGTCGTCCTGGCCACCGCCGTGTTCGCCAAGAAGGCGAAGCCCGGCCAAGATTTCTTCCCGCTGACGGTCAACTACCAAGAGAAGACCTTCGCGGCCGGCAAGATCCCCGGCGGCTTCTTCAAGCGCGAAGGCCGTCCGTCGGAAAAGGAAACCCTGGTTTCCCGCCTGATCGACCGTCCGATCCGTCCGCTGTTCGTCAAGGGCTTCAAGAACGAAGTCCAGGTCGTCGTCACCGTGCTGCAGCACGACCTCGAGAACGATCCCGACATCCTGGGCATGGTGGCCGCCTCGGCCGCCCTGGTCCTGTCGGGCGCCCCGTTCATGGGCCCGATCGGCGCTGCGCGCGTCGGTTACGTTGATGGCGGCTACGTGCTGAACCCGACGCTCGACGAGCTGAAGGAAAGCAAGATGGACCTCGTCGTGGCCGGCACCGCCGAAGCCGTGATGATGGTCGAGTCGGAAATCCAGGAACTCTCGGAAGAGATCGTCCTGGGCGGCGTCAACTTCGCCCACAAGGAAATGCAGACGGTGATCGACGCGATCATCGAGCTGGCCGAACACGCCGCCAAGGAGCCGTTCGACTTCCAACCGGAAGACACCGACGCCCTGAAGGCCGAAGTGAAGAAGGCCGTGGGTCAGGACCTGGCCGACGCCTACAAGATCCAGGCTAAGGGCGACCGCGTCGCCGCCCTGGGCGCGGCCAAGACCAAGGCCATCGAGACCTTCGCCAAGAGCGATACGAACCCGGCCGGCATCGACCCGCTGAAGCTGGTCTCGGTGTTCAAGGAACTGGAAGCGGACATCGTCCGTCGCTCGATCCTCGACACCGGCATCCGCATCGACGGCCGCACCGTCGACAAGGTCCGTCCGATCCTGGGCGAAGTCGGCATCCTGCCGCGCACCCACGGCTCGGCCCTGTTCACCCGCGGCGAGACCCAGGCGATCGTGGTCGCCACCCTGGGCACCGGCGACGACGAGCAGTTCATCGACGCCCTGGAAGGCACCTACAAGGAATCCTTCCTGCTGCACTACAACTTCCCTCCCTACAGCGTCGGTGAAACCGGCCGTATGGGCAGCCCGGGCCGCCGCGAAATCGGCCACGGCAAGCTGGCCTGGCGCGCCCTGCGCCCGATGCTGCCGAGCAAGGAAGACTTCCCCTACACCATCCGCCTGGTCTCCGAGATCACCGAGTCGAACGGCTCGTCCTCGATGGCCACGGTCTGCGGTTCGTCGCTGGCCATGATGGACGCCGGCGTTCCGCTGGTCCGTCCGGTCTCGGGCATCGCCATGGGCCTGATCCTCGAAAAGGACGGCTTCGCCGTTCTGTCCGACATCCTCGGCGACGAAGATCACCTGGGCGACATGGACTTCAAGGTGGCCGGCACCAGCGAGGGCCTGACCTCGCTGCAGATGGACATCAAGATCGCCGGCATCACGCCCGCGATCATGGAGCAGGCCCTGGCGCAAGCCAAAGGCGGCCGCGAGCACATCCTTGGCGAAATGAACAAGGCCATGGACGCGCCGCGCGAGGAAGTCGGCGACTTCGCTCCGAAGATCGAGACCATCACCATCCCGACCGACAAGATCCGCGAAGTGATCGGCACCGGCGGCAAGGTGATCCGCGAGATCGTCGCCACCACCGGCGCCAAGGTCGACATCAACGACGAAGGCACCGTGAAGGTCTCGGCCTCGGACGGCGCCAAGATCAAGGCCGCCATCGACTGGATCAAGTCGATCACGCAGGAAGCTGAAGTCGGCGCGATCTACGACGGCAAGGTCGTCAAGGTCGTCGATTTCGGCGCCTTCGTGAACTTCTTCGGCGCCAAGGACGGCCTCGTCCACGTCAGCCAGATCAGCAACGAACGCGTCGCCAAGCCGTCGGACGTGCTGAAGGAAGGCCAGATCGTGAAGGTGAAGCTCCTGGGCTTCGACGACCGCGGCAAGACCAAGCTGTCGATGAAGGTCGTCGACCAGACGACGGGCGAAGACCTGTCGAAGAAGGCCGAAGTCTCGCCGGAAGACGCCGTCAACACCTGACGCCGGCTTTCAGGCCAGGCCTGAAAAAGCAGCGGGCGGCTCCGAAAGGGGCCGCCCGTTTTGCGTTTGGGGGAAGTTCTGATCTCTTCCCGTCATTCCGACCCCTGTGGCGGGGACATCCACTGCTACCGACAACCCGCTAAGAAGCGGACGGATCTGATGTCGGCTATGGGTGGTTTGCGGACCTAGTCCTTTAAGTGCGCCACGCAACGCCTTCAGCCGAGACCCTTGGGCAAAGTCGGATCGGCGGCGGGGGCGGCCTGCCCCCATTTCTCTTATGCAAGAGCGGTCGCCCGCGCCGACAAGAGAACCTCTTCCACCACCCGCGCGGTCTCGGGCGTCGCATCGTTGGCGCAGGTCGCGCAGACGAATCCGGCTCTCGGGTCGACCAGGACCTCGGCCCGCCACAGGGTGTTCGAGCCCGTATGAAAAAGCCGGCCGTCCTCGCTGGTGAACCACCCTAGGGCGTCGTTGGCGCCGAAGGGAGGTGTGTGAAGCTTGTCCCAGGTGGCGGCCTTGAGGAACGTCGTCGGGCGATCTCGGTGCGCGCTCAGATAAACCAGCATATCCGCCATCGGCATATGCACGCGGCCGACCGGGCCCATGGCGGCGACATTGTCGGCGTCGGGACCTCCCGGCGGATGGGGCACGCGCTTGCCGTTGGTCACCAGATGGCCGATGGGCTGGATTATCCGCCCGCGCACGCCCGGCGCGCCCTGTCCCGCACGTTTGATACCGAGGGGGCGGAATACCTCCCTCTGGATCAGAGTCTCCCAGGACTTTCCTGTGACCTTCTCCAGCATCGCGCCGGCAACGACGAAGCTTGTATTGCTGTAAAAGTGCTGGGCGCCCAGCGGCCCCACCGGCTTTTGAGCAAGGGCGAAGCGGGCATACTGCAACCGCTCGGCGCGGGCGTCGGCCAAGTCCTGACTGAAGACCACCCCGCCAGTGTCGCCGATGTCGCGCTGCAAACCCGCGCGGTGACTGAGCAGATGCACCAAGGTCGCGTCGCTGTAGGCCTCGGGAACCGAATAACCCTCCGTGGCAAGTATCTGACCGACCGTCATGTCCCACGACAGTACGCCAGCATCCACCAAGCGGGCGCAGAGCGTCGCGGTCATCGACTTGCCAATCGAACCCCAGTGCCACTGATCCTGAGTCCGAATGGGAATCTGCGCCTCACCGGAGCGAGAGCCAGCCACCAAGATCGCCGACCTGGCCCCGCGCGCCCAGGCCGCGCCGATGCCGGGCGCCCCCGCGAGCCCCCGCTGCGCCTCAAGAAGATCCTTGGTCAGCAGCGGCCACTTCCGCTCCGAAACGCTGTCGGCGACCTGGCCCCTGGTAAAGCGCAGCTCGACCGGTGCGCCTTGGTTGATCACCGCGTCCATATGGCGGTCGTCTTTCAGCACGCCTTCGATGGTCAGCTTGAGAGGCGCGATGCCGATCCTGATCTTCTCGCCATCGACGGTGACCTGTCCGCCGGGAAAACTCGCGTCTCCCTGGTTGAAGCTGCTGATCTGAAAGACCGCGCCCTTTGCGTCGATAAGCAGCCGCATGGTCTGCGGCACCTTCCCTGGATCGACGACCGCCGTCCAGGTTCCGTAAAAGCGGGTGTCGGCGGCAAATGCTTGGCCGGCGGCGGCCAGCCCCATAGCGCCTGCCAGACCTTGCAGGTGCGCGCGCCTCGTAGTGTCCACAAAACCCCCCGTTTCGTCGCTGACCCGAACGGCTTGGCCGTTCCACCACAGGTAGGTGCCAGTCAAGCTGAACCTTAATTGAACGCGCCGCCTTGCGCCTTGCCCGGGGAGCACGCCTCCAGACCGCCAGTCCACGATGGAGCGTTCCGACGGTCCGCGACGGGTCGTGAACCGAAGTTGGTCCCGCCGCCTGTTTCGGACGGTCAAGTCAGCGTCGCGAGCGAGTGTCTGTTTCGGTCAACACCCGCCCTTGCGGCCGATAGAGGGGGTCCCGCCACAAGGGCGGGAATGACGGGCGGTCGGGATCAGAACCCGGCCGTCACCGAGGCCACCACCGTGTCGGGGGTGCGGTCGCTGCCGATATAGGCCAGGCCCACGTCCACGGCCTTGATCTTGTGGTTCACGCCCAGCGACCAGTCCCACTTGCCGTCGGGGGCGAAGGCGCCGTCCTCGTAGCCGAGCTGGGCGGCGATGGTCACGGGAACCTTGGGCGAGGTCCAGGCGGCGCGGACATAGCCATAGCGGTTGTCCATCCCGCCCAGGGCGTCCTGCTCGGGCGACCAGGCGAAGCCCAGGCCGTAGGTCCAGTCGCCGAAGGCGCGGCTGGCCGAGACCGGCAGCTCCCAGTAGTCGACGTCCTGGCCGCCGGGATAGCCGTAGCGGGCGGCCGAGACGTCGAAGGTCGTGCCGCCGGCGGTGAAGGTGTAGCCCAGGGCGACGTCCAGCTCGGTGGTCGCGCCGCCGTAGTCGTCGATGGTCGAGCCCCAGACCCAGCCGTAGAGGCCGTTGGCGGCCGTGGCGGTCAGGCCACCCTGCAGGGCCGGCTGCTCGTCGGAGAAGGTCGCGCCCCGGAACCGGTAGTCCGACACCACGCCGATCTTGCCGGTGATCGTGACCGCGGGCTCGGTGGCGGTCTGGGTCGCGGTTTGGGCGAGGACAGGCGAGACGAGGGCTGCGGCCAGGGCGGCCCCGGCGAGGAAGGTGCGCATCAAGAACTCCGGATCTTGCCGATCCAGTGGACCGCCAGTCGTGACCAGGGTCCTTACGGTTTTGGGAAAACGATGTCTTGCGGCCATCGGTCGCAGTTAACGAAGCGCTAGCGACGCGGCCTTTAGGCCAAGAGGCGTGTTGAGCACTCCGACCTCTCCCGAAGCCCGCCGATTGCAGGCGATCCATTGGATCGTCGGCTCGGCCGTCGTGCTGGTGGCGGCCTCGATCCTCGGCGGTCTGGCCCTGATGCTGCTCGCCGCGCGGTCGCTCGATCATATGGAGACCCTGGACGAGCGGGCGCTGGTCGAACGCACCGTCCGCCGCACCCTCGACCGCATGACGCGCGAGGTGACCTCGGCCACCGTCTGGGACGAGGCCTACGAGGCCATGACCGGCGAGGTCGACACCGCCTGGGCCGACGTCAATTACGGCGACTACTACCATCGCTACTTCAGCCACGACTTGAGTTTCGCGGTCCGCGACGGCGGGGTGGTCTACGCCTCCATCGCCGGCAAGCGCGTCTTGCCCGACCGCGTCGAGGCGCTGCGGACCGACGCCGACGACATCGTCGAGACGGTGACCGCCAGCGCCCTCTCCGCCCGCCGGGCGGGGCGCGCCGACCTGGAGGGCGTCTCGACCGCTTCCGGTCTCGTGCGGTCGGGCGACGCGCTCTATCTGGTGGTGGCCAGTGACGTGATCGCGGAGCACCCGGCGCTGATGGCCAGGCGGCCCGGCGCGCCGGTCGTGGTGATCTCCGCCCGAAAGATCGGCGCCGGCTTCATCGCGGGCATGCGCGGCGACCTCGGCGTCGAGGGGCTGAGCCTGGTGACGGGCGACGAGGCGGTGGAGCCCTATGTGGCGCTGCATGATCGCCAGGGACGGCGGATCGGCGCCCTGGCCTGGCCGGCCCGGGATCCTGGCATGTCGCTGCTGCTGCGCGCCGCACCCTGGATGGGCCTGGTCTTCCTGCTGCTGGTCGTGGCCAGCGTCGTGCTCTTCGCCTGGCTGTCCCAGGTGCTGGCCAACCTCGCCCGCAAGCGGCAGGCGTTGGTCGAGGCCAAGGAGCAGGCCGAGGCCGCCAATCTGGCCAAGAGCCAGTTCCTGGCCAATATGAGCCACGAGATCCGCACCCCCCTGAACGGCGTCCTGGGCATGACCCAGATCATGGCCGCCGGCGAGCTGCCGCCGGTCCAGCGCGAGCGCCTGGCGATCGCCGAGGAGTCCGCCCAGGCCCTGCTGGCGCTCTTGACCAACGTGCTCGACATGACCCGTCTGGAGGCCGGCGCCGTCGGGCTGCGCGAAGAGGCGTTCGATCTCGAGGCCCTGGTGGACGCCAGTTGCGCGGTCTTTTCCGGCGCGGCGGCGAGCCGCCGGATCGAGCTGTCCTGGACCGTCGACGAAGGCTGCCGCGGCGCCTGGACCGGCGATCCGATGCGGCTGCGCCAGGTGCTGGGCAACCTCGTCGCCAACGCCGTGAAGTTCACCGAGGTCGGCGCGGTGCGGGTCGTGGTTTCCGAGGGGGATCGGGGGCTGGTCTTCGCGGTCGCCGACACCGGCGTGGGGGTGGCGGCCGAGCACCTGCCGCGCCTGTTCGAAACCTTCTCCCAGGTCGACGGCTCGTCCACCCGCTCGCACGGCGGGTCGGGCCTGGGGCTGTCGATCTGCCGCGAGCTGGTCGAACTGATGGGCGGGGCCATCGCGGTCGACAGCACGCCCGGCGTCGGATCGACCTTCCGCTTCGAGATCCCGTTGCGACGGGCCTAGGCCCGGCCGGCCTGGGCCGACAGGTGGTCGGCGGTGACGCCGATCTTGGCCAGGGCGCGCGTCCACTTGCTGTCGTGGTCGTCGTCGAACAGCAGGCCCTCGTCGGCGTCGCAGATGAGCCAGACGTTGTCGCGCAGCTCCTGCTCCAGCTGGCCGGCGCCCCAGCCCGAATAGCCCAGGGCCAGGATCGCCCGGCGCGGGCGGTGGATGCGGCTGCCCAGGGCGTCGAGCGCGTCGCGGGTGACGGTCAGGGCCAGGCCGTCGGCGATCGGCGAGGTCGATTCCGGCGAGGCGTAGTCGTCGGTGTGCAGCACGAAGCCGCGCTCGCGCTCCACCGGTCCGCCCAACATGACGAGGTCGCTGGGCGCGCGCACCTCGGGGTCGATGCCCAGCTTGCCCAGCAGTTCGAAGACCGTCAGACCCTCGACCGGGCGGTTCACCGCCAGGCCCATGGCCTGTTCGTCGTCGTGCGAGCAGAGATAGACCACGGCGCGTTCGAAGCGCGGGTCCTCGATGCCGGGCATGGCCACCAGGACCCGTCCGGTCAGGAATTGGCCCTCGCCGTCGAGGGGATCGGTCTCGGGAGCGTCCATCTGTTGAGGATCGGCACACAACGCGTCGGTTTCAAGTCAAACCACGTTATTGGCGGATCGATCCGGACGCTTTATCTCCGGAACGCCCTTTCAGCACAGGATGACACCATGGCGATCAAGGTTGGCGACACGCTTCCGGCGGCCACTTTCATGACCAGCTCGGCCGAAGGCCCCAAGCCGGTCACCTCCGACGACCTCTTCAAGGGCAAGACCGTCGCCTTGTTCGCCGTCCCCGGCGCGTTCACCCCGACCTGCTCGGCCAAGCACCTGCCGGGCTTCAAGGAGAAGGCCGCCGAACTGAAGGCCAAGGGCGTCGACACCATCGCCTGCGTCTCGGTCAACGACGTCTTCGTGATGAAGGCCTGGGGCGCCGACCAAGGCATCTCCGACGAGGTCGTGCTGCTGGCCGACGGCAACGGCGACTTCACCAAGGCGCTGGGCCTGGACTTCGACGGTTCGAAGTTCGGCATGGGCGTGCGCTCGCAGCGCTATTCGCTGGTCGCCAAGGACGGCGTCGTCGAGACGCTGAACGTCGAGGAAGCCGGTGAATTCAAGGTCTCGTCGGCCGACTACCTGCTGGGCCAGCTGTAAGGCTCAGGCCCGCCCTCGTCCTTCGACAGGCTCAGGATGAGGGCTACTGATAGGCCGAGACAGTCGAGAACCTCATCCTGAGCTTGTCGAAGGACGAGGTTCTCGCACTCTCTAGGCCGAGATCGCGTGCAGTTGCGCCGCGTGGGCCCGCAGCCAGGCCCGGTGCGGCGCCGGATCGCCGATCAGGGTCTCGCACAGCGCCCAGAAGCGGGGTCCGTGATTGGCCTCGATCAGGTGGGCGCATTCGTGGGCGACGACGTAGTCGGCCACCGCCGCCGGGGCCAGCACCAGCCGCCAGCTGTAGCGGATCGCCGCCGGGGCGCCCGGCCGGGCCGGCCGGCACGAGCCCCAGCGGGCCTTGGGATCGGCCACCGCCACAGACGGCATCGGCCGTCCGAGACGCTCCGCATGATAGGCCGTCCGCTCGGTCAGCTTCTCCAGCGCCTCGCGCTTGACCAGCCGCAGGATCTTCAGGCCCCAGTTGGCGTCGTCGGGGGCGATCAAGGCGTCGTCCGTGATCCGGGCCCGGCCGGGCGCGACCTCGAGCCGGTAGGACTTGCCCCAGATCTTCAGCACGCCGCCGGGCTCGATCACCTGGCGGCCGGGCAGGGCAGCCAGCTGCAGGCTCATCCAGCCGGCCTTCTCGTGGGCGAAGGCCACGGCTTCGGTCAGGCGGCGCGGGGTGGGGGCGATGGCGACGATCTCGGACTTGGCCCGGTCGACCCGCAGCGACACCCGCCGGGCGCGGCCGTCCACCTTCAGCCGCAGGGCGCAGCCTTCCACCTCCAGCCGGTCGCCGTCGGCGAAGCGTTTCGGGGCGGCTTTCGGCTGCGGACGGAAAAGGTTCATCGCCCTCTAGATCGCGCTCGCCGCGGCCGGACGCAAGAGGCGCCGTTGACCGCGAGGGAGCGGAAATCTACCTTGGCGATAACGACGTTATTTCTCTAGTCGGGGGTGTGGCGTGACGGTGTTGCTCAAGGTTCCCGCCCGGGCGGATCGCAGCGCCGCCCTGGCGGCCGCCATCCGGGACCACGTGAAGTCGGGCGCGCCCTTCGGCTCGGGCCATGCGGTGCTGGCCGCGCTGAGCGCCTGGGTCTACCGCGCCTTCCACAAGCCCTCGACCGAGGCCACCGCGCCGTCCTGGCTGGGCAAGCTGAACCTCGTCGCGCCGATCGGGCCGGCCAACGACAAGCCCAGCGGCTACGACGCCTTCTGCTTCTACGCGCCGGGACCGGCCGAGCTGGTGATCGTCAACCGCGGCACCGACAGCGAGCTGGACTGGCTGCTGAACTTCAAGTCGGCGGTGCTGCAGGACACCCGCACCGTCAACGCGGCCCTGGCCTACGCCCTGGCGGCCCATGCGGCCCTGGTCGCGCAAGGCCTGCCGGTGGCGCGGGCGACCTTCACCGGCCATTCGTTGGGCGGGGCCATGGCCGAGGCCCAGGCGGCGCTGTTTCGCCAGGCCGCGAACCTGCCGGCGAGCTTCCCCGTCACCGCCACCGGTTTTGCTTCAGCGCCCTTCGCCGACGCCATCCGGGCCGTGGCGCTGGCGCGCGGCGCGGCGGTCGACGCCCAGGCCATCGCCGCCAGCCGCCACTACATCCGGTCCAACGACCCGATCCGCCTGACGAACGTCGCCGGCACGCGCCTGGCGGCGGTGATCGGCGACGACCTCGATGTCTACGCCGTGGTCAAGCAGAGCAACGGGCCGCCCAAGACGTCGTTCGACACCTTCTCGCTGATCGGCATGCCGATCGCCCACGACTCGTTCCTCTATCACCACTTCTGGGACCGCAACGGGCCGTTCCACATCGTCCGGCACATGAAGGGCGCCTTCCACCTGTGGGACGGCGAGACCCCCGAGCGCACCGCCCTGGGGCGCAGCCTGCCGCCGGCCTTCGCCTGACGGCTTCACGCGGTCCGCAGCCTTGGGATCGAACTAGCCTCTCCAGACGCCTTCCTGGGCCTTGTGCCCAGGACCCATCGGTCAGCCGCTCAGATCTTTGGCGAACGGCGCAGGTCTGAGCGGACGTCGGCATGGGCCCTCGCCATAGGGGCGAGGGAGGCAGATTGGGGCGCGGGTGCAGCGGGCCGCTTGGCCCCACCGGACCTCAGGCCTTCTTGCCGGCGAAGTTCGGATCGGTGCGCAGGATGAAGTCGCGGACCTTGGGATAGATCTCCTCGCGGAACCGGCGGCCGTTGAACACCCCGTAGTGGCCGACGCCCGGCTGGACGTAGTCTTCCTTCAGCTCGGCCGGGATATTGGCGCACAGGTCGTGGGCGGCCTGGGTCTGGCCGATGCCGGAGATGTCGTCCTTCTCGCCCTCGACCGTCATCAGGCCGATGTCGGTGATCGCCGCGGTGTTCACGTGGCGGCCGCGATGCATCAGCTCGCCCTTCGGCAGCAGATGGCGCTGGAAGACGATGTCGATGGTCTGGAGATAGAATTCCTCGGTCAGGTCCAGCACCGACAGGTACTCGTCGTAGAACTCCAGGTGCTTGTCGGCGCTGTCGCCGTCGCCGTCGACCAGGCTGTGGAAGTAGCGCTGGTGGGCTTCCTGGTGCTTGTCGGCGTTCATGCTCATGAAGCTGGCCAGCTGCACGAAGCCCGGATAGACGCGCCGGCCCATGCCCGGATAGGGCGCGGGCACGGTGTAGATCATGTTCGACTGGAACCAGGTGAAGGGCTTTTCCTCCGCCAGGTTGTTGGTCACGGTCGGCGACAGGCGCGCGTCGATCGGCGAGCCCATGAAGGTCATGCTGGCCGGACGCGAGGGATCGTTGTCCTCGGCCATCAGGGCGGCGGCGGCCAGAACCGGCGGTCCGGGCTGGCAGACGGCCAGCACGTTGGGGCGCGGCCCCAGCACCCGCAGCATGTCGCGGATGTGGTCGATATAGTCGTGGAAGTCGAAGCGGCCCTGCAGGACGGAAACCTCGCGGGCGTTCTGCCAGTCGACGATGAACACCGCGTGGTCGGGCAGGAAGGCCTCGACCGTGCCGCGCAGCAGCGTGGCGTAGTGACCCGAGAGCGGGGCGACGATCAGCACGGCGGGGTCCAGCTCGAAACGGCCGGCGCGGCGCATGTCGGACATGTCGCGGTCGAACTGGATCAGCCGGGCCCACGGGCTCTGCCAGACGACGGTGGGGCGCACGCGCACGTCGACGTCGTTGATCTTGACGCTGTCGATCCGCCAGTCGGGCTTGCCGTAGCGGCGGGTGACGTTGGAGAATAGGTCGGCGCCGGCATAGAGCCGCCGGCCCAGCTCGGTGCTGGCGGCCGGGTTCAGGGGCGAGCCCCAGAAGTCCCGGGCCGCGCGGGCGGCCAGGCGTAGCGGGGTCGAGGCGTAGAAGCTCGCTTCGTGCAGGGCGTACAGCATGCCGTCTCCAGCGATTGTGCAATGCAGCATAACACGCTGGCGGTTAAGAAGGTACAGCCCAGAGGTGACCTAGCGGCATTGCGCCGCAAAAATGGGCGTTCTACCGCCCCTCCATCGCCGCCTTGAGCTGGCGGGCGATCTCTTCGGGCGGCAGGCTGTAGGCGATGACCCGGTCGAAGCGGCCCTTGGGGTCGATGACATAGATCGCCGTGGAGTGGTCGACGCTGTAGTCGGGGCCGTCGCCGACCTTCTTGTAGTAGCCGCGATAGGTCTTCACCGCCGCGTCCACCTGGGCCGGCGTGCCGGTCAGGCCGACGATGTTCTTGGGCAGGTAGCCGGCCGTCAGGTAGGTCTTCATCACCGCGGGCGTGTCGCGCTGCGGATCGACCGAGACCATGACGATCTGCAGGTCCTTGGCCTTGGGGCCCAGTTGGTCGCTGGCGGTCGCCAGGGCCTGCAGCGTGCCGGGGCAGACGTCGGGGCAGTAGGTGAAGCCGAAGAACAGGGCGCTCCACTTGCCCTTCAGCACCGTTTCGTCGACCGGCTTGCCGTCATAGTCGACCAGCTGGAACGGCCCGCCCACCGCAGAGGGGGCCGGCGGCGGCGAAAAGACCCCGCTGCGGAAGATCAGCGCGCCGGCCAGGATCACCCCCACCACGCATACGGCCAGGACGGTCAGGCGGTTGCGGTTCATGGGGTACGCGTCCTTTGGGGCTCGCCAGATCGAAATTTCTGGCCTTAATGTGGCGGCATGGCCGACGCTTCGTTCAGGGACGCGCCGAAGAAACCATCCCACGACGGGCTCGATAGGCCCGACGGCGGAGCGGCGCAAGACAGCGACGACTGGTCGTGGGCGGGCCCCGGGCTCCGCCGCGGCCGCCTCCGGGTGCGAACCCTGCTGGCCCAGCGCTGGCTGACCGTGGCGGGCCAATCGGTGACGGTGCTGTTCTGCGGCCTCGTCCTCGACGTCCAGGTGCCCTACGCGCTGTGCTTCTCGCTGATCGCGCTCTCGGCGTGGTTGAACGTGCTGATCGGCCTGGCCTCGACCGGCCAGCGCATGGCCCGCGACGTCGAGGCCACCGCCCAGATCGCCTTCGACATCCTGCAGCTGGCCGGCATGCTCTATCTGACCGGCGGGGTGTTCAATCCGTTCTCCCTGCTGCTGATCGCGCCCGTCACCCTGGCGGCGGCCACCCTGCCGGCGCGCTACGCCCTGGGGCTGGGCGTGCTGGCGGTCATCGTCAGCATCGTGCTGGCCTTCCTCTACATGCCGCTGCCATCGGCCGCCGGCGTGCCGGCCACGCCCCGGCCCGAGGGCGTGGTGGTCTTCGCCATCGTCGCCGCCCGGGTGGTGGGCATCGTCATCACCGGCCTCTACGCCTGGCAGGCGGCGACGGAGTCGGCCCGCATGGAGCTGGCCCTCAACGTCACCGAGACCGTGCTGGCCCGCGAACAAAGGCTCTCGGCCCTGGGCGCCCTGGCCGCCGCCGCGGCGCACGAACTGGGCACGCCCCTGGCCACCATCTCGGTCGTCGCCCGCGAGATGGCGCGCGGCGCCCCCGACGAGCAGACCCGCGAGGACGCCGAACTGCTGATCGGCCAGGCCGCCCGCTGCCGCGAGATCCTGCAGCGCCTGACCGAGATGCCCGAGGCCCAGGACGCCGTGCACGAGCGCATGAGCCTGACCCAGCTGGTGCACGAGATCATCGAGCCGCACATGATCCACGGCGTGCGGGTCGAGGCGGTGGTCAACGGTCCCTCCGGCGAATCCGCGCCCGACGTCTGGCGGCGGGCCGAGGTGATCCACGCCCTGACCTCGATCGTCGAGAACGCCGTCGACTTCGCCCGTTCGGAGGTGATCGTCGTGGCCCGCTTCGACCCCCGCTCGATCCTGATCGAGGTTCGCGACGACGGTCCGGGTTTTTCTCCGGAAGTACTGGCCAAACTGGGCGAACCTTACGTAACGTCACGTCCTGGGGCGGAAGGCTCCCGGACCGGCCACATCGGCATGGGTCTGGGCTTCTTCATCGCCAAGACCCTGTTGGAACGAACAGGGGCGGCGGTGGATTTCAGAAATGGACGACGAGGCGGCGCGGTCGTGGCCGCACGGTGGCCGCGCCCGGCGATGGAGGCTCCTGGCTTCATCGGCGTTTGAAGACGAAAGACTTGCGAAGTTTTGCAAGTCATACACATGATGGTGCACGACACCCGGTTGAGTATTGGCGCGGGGAGGCGCTGAGTTCATGGCGGATATCGGTGAACTGGTCGCGGCGCTGCCGGACAAGTCCCTGCTTCTGCTCGACGACGATGCGCCGCTGAGAACGCGGCTCGGTCGAGCTTTGGAACAACGCGGCTTCGAGGTGACGCTTTGCGCCTCGGTGGCCGAGGCGATGAGCACGCTGAAGAGCAATGCTCCGGCCCACGCGGTGCTGGACATGCGGCTCGAGGACGGCTCGGGCCTCAAGGTGGTCGAGGCCGTGCGCGACGCCCGCGCCGACGCCAAGGTCATCATGCTGACCGGCTACGGCAACATCGCCACCGCGGTGGCGGCAGTGAAGGCCGGGGTGGTCGACTACCTCTCCAAGCCGGCCGACGCCGACGACGTGGCCCGCGCCCTGCTGGCCGCCAAGGACGCCGCCCCCGCCCCGCCGGAAAACCCGATGAGCGCCGATCGCGTGCGCTGGGAGCACATCCAGCGGGTCTACGAGATGTGCGGCCACAACGTCTCCGAGACGGCCCGCCGCCTCA
>NZ_QHJY01000513.1 GCF_003185805.1 Caulobacter sp. D5 | reverse complement strand
GATGGCGTCCTGGATGAAGAACACCGGGATGTTGTTGCCGACGAGATCGAAGTTGCCTTGTTGGGTGTAGAACTTCACCGCGAAGCCGCGCACGTCGCGCGGCAGGTCGGCCGAGCCCTTGTTGCCGGCCACGGTCGAAAACCGCGTAAACACCGGAATGCGCTCGCCGGTCCTTTGCAGGAAGTCGGCGGCGGTGACGTCGGCGCAGGAATCCAGGCACTCGAAGAAGCCGTGCGCGGCCGAGCCGCGGGCGTGGACCACGCGCTCGGGGATGCGCTCATGGTCGAAGTGCATGATCTTTTCGCGCAGGATGAAGTCCTGCAGCAGCACGGGGCCGCGGACCCCGGCCTTCAGCGAGTTCTGGTTGTCGGCGATCGGCACGCCCTGATTGGTGGTCAGCTGCGTTTCCGGGCCGTCGGCCTGCTGGTGGGTCTCGCCGCCGGGCGCGATGAAGGTCTCGCCTTCGGTCGAGGGACCCGCGGGCCTGGGGGGAGGGGCGTTGGTCGGCGGCGTGGAGCCGGCGCGTGCGCCCGCTGTTTTGGCCTTGGTCTTAGCCGGGGTGGCCATGGGGCGTCTTTCAATTTTGAGGTGTGGCGAACTAACGTTCGCGCGGAGTCGAGGTTGCTGTCGCCAAGCCGACATAACTCCCTGAAACCACGATTTATTTTCGTGCGGGCCTCGCCTCGAACTTTCCGCTCCGTGGAGAGTTTGCACCCCGCCGCGTCTCTGTGAACGGCTTGGGAACGAGAGCAGGAACGTCATGCGCGCATCGATCATTCACCGGCTGGGAATCTCGTCTTGAAGCGCCGCGTGGCGGTGGCCGTTCCGGCGCGAAACGAGGCCGCCTGGATAGAGGTCTGCCTGACCCGCCTGCTGGCGATGGAGCGCGACGATCGGATCGCGTCGCTGCGCATCGTGGTGCTGGCCAACAACTGCATCGACGACACTGCCGAGCGCGCCCGTCGCCTGGGCGGCGACGTTGAGGTCGTCGAGATGCGGCTGGATCCTGACCAGGCTCATGCCGGCGGCGCCCGTCGCGCGGCGTTCGAGGCCGCCGCGGCCCTTCTGCACTCGCCCGAAGACCTGTTGCTGACCACCGACGCCGACACCCACGTCGCGGCGGACTGGCTGAGGCGTACGCTCGACCATGTCGACGCCGGCTACGACGCGGTAGCGGGGCTGGCGCGGCTCAAGGGCGCTGAACTGCGCGGCCTCGACCCGGCGCACCGCGCCCGGCTGGCCCTGCTGCGCCGCTACTACGCCGCTCTCGACGCCTTGCGGGCAGCGCGGAGCGACGAGGCCTGGCCGCACCACTTCTACGAAGGCGGCGCCAGTATGGCCCTGACCCTCGGCTGCTATGCCCGCATCGGCGGCGCGCCCGCCCCGCCGGTGGGCGAGGACAAGGCGCTGTTCCAGGCCGTAAGGGCGGCCGGCGGACGCGTGCGCCACCCCATCGACGTCAAGGTCTTCACCTCCTGCCGCCTAGCCGGTCGCGCCGTAGGCGGAACCTCCGACACCCTGGACCTCTGGGGGCGCCAGGCGGTCGACGAGCCGATCCACGAGGCGCCGCCGCTCAATGTCGCCCTCGGTCTTGCGACGCCGGGACCCGCCCTGACCTTCGCCGATCTTCCGGCCGAGATCGACAAGGCCCGCGCTCTGGTGCGCATCGGGCGCGAGCGGATGCTGCTGGCCGAGGCCGGCTAGGCCCAGCGCCACAGATCGAGGCGATAGTCGGCGTTGCGCTGAGCCGTATCCACAGTGACAGCGTCGCCCAGGTGCGCCCGCAGGCCTTCGACGGCCTCGTCGGCGGTCTTGGGATAATCGGTCTCGCCTAGCCAGTGGACCAACAGGATCCGTCCGCCGGAAACGCGTGCCGCCCGGAAGGCTTCGGCCGCCAGGGCCAAGTCGCCGTCGTCCCAGTAGTAGGCGACCTCCGACAGCACGATCAGGTCGAACGACCCGGGAACGGGATCGCGCGGAACCTGCAGCAGGGCGAATTCGACATTGGCCAAGTCGGCGCAACGCTTTCGCGCCTGATCCAGAGCGGTCTCCGAAACGTCCAGCCCCAGAAGGCGGTCGCAGTGTTCGGCCAACTGCCGGGTCAGGACACCGATCGAGCAGCCGACCTCCAGCGCATGGGCGGCGCGCTCTTCACCGAGGGCGGCGAGGGTGGCCGCGTACTTGCCCTTCTCGTAGGCGCTGGTCTCGAAGCCCCAGGGGTCGGGATCGGCGGTGTAAAGGCCTTCGAAATAGCCGGGCTCCAGCGAGCGGGTTTTTCTCAACGCCTGCACTCCAGGAAGATCTCGACCGGCCGGTCGGTCAGGGCCGCCAGGTCCGGCGGCACCTGGAAGGCCTCGGCGGCGTCCTGGATCATCGGGGTCATCTGGGTCTCGTGGCAGGCCAGGGCCTTTCGGCGGCGCGTGATCTCGCCGCCGCACATCAGGCCCCAGACGCCCTTGGCGCCGTGGCGATGGGCCAGGTCCGGATCGGCCCAGCCCCAGACCAGATATTCCATCTTCACCGGCTCGCGGGTGTCGATCGAGGCGATGTAGTCCGACGCCAGAAGGTTGGCCGCGACATGGTCGCAATGCCGTTCCTCGCGCCACGGCGCCCAGACGCTCCACGGCTTGAAGCCGTCGGAGCAGTCGCGCAGCTCCCGCAGCGACGCGGCGTAGGCTGTATCCTCGCGAGGGATCGGCGCGCCGTCGGGCCACCCCATGAAATGGACGTCCTCGGGCGGAACGCCCAGCACCTCCAGGGCCGCCAGCGCCTCTTGCCGCCGAACACGGGCCAGCCGCTTGGGCGGCCAGGTCGGCGAGCCCGTGTGCGAGCCGGCGCCATCGGTGAGATAGGCCACGCGGGGCTTCAGGCCCAGCTTGCTGGCTGTCGCGATCAGGCCGCCGCAGCCCAGCGTCTCGTCGTCGGGGTGCGGCGCCAGGATCAGCAACGGCGACAGGCCGTCCAGCACCGTGGCGTCGAGGTTGAAGGCCTGGTTGACCAGGGCCGCCCAGGCCGGCTCGCCCATCGCCGTCACCACAGGGGATCGTCCGCCCAGGCGTCCTTGGCCAGGAACGCCGCCGCCGCGCGGTCCAGCGCCTGGTCCGGCACGGGCTGGCGCAGATAGAGCGCCAGGTCGCGACAGGCCTGGTCCAGTGGATTGTCGACGAAGAAGGCCCGGGTGCCGACGCTGCGGGCCGCTGCCTCCATGACGGTCAGGCCGGCCTCCTCGACCACGCCTCGGGTCATCAGTACGAAGCTGATCGCCTCGGCTCCCGCATCCGGCGCTTCGGCCCGCTGGGCCGCTTCCCGCACCCACAGATAGGCCGAGCGCGTCGCCGCCAGCGCCTTGCCGAAGCGGGCCCGATGGATCGGATCCTGGCCGGCGGGCGAGGCCGCCAGATGCTCTCGCAGCAGGGTCAGCACGTGCTCCACGCCGCCCAGCTGCACCGCCGTGAACCGCCAGGCTCCGGCCGAAAAGCGCGGCTCGCGTTCGTAGTCGCCGGGCGCGCCCAGGCGCGTCGCGGCGTCGACCGGCAGGCCGGTAAGGTCGTATGTCCCGCTGACCGTCGCCCTCATGCCCCGCACCCGCCAGGCCGATGGATCGGCGCGGGCCGGATCGGCGGCGTCCGCCAGGACCATCTGCTTGCCGCCGCTCGCCGTGGCGGCCGTGATCACGGCGATGTCGATATGGCCCGCGCCGGTGGCGTAGGACTTCGCCCCGTGCAGGCGACCATCGGCGATGGTCACGCCCGGCGTCGGTTCGGTGTTCCAGACACCCAGGACCTTGCCGGCGGCCAGGTCGGCTTCCAAGGTCCGCCGCTGTTCGGCCGACCCGTACCAGGCGACCAGCCGCGCGCCGTTGACGTGACCTTCGAAGATCCGCCCCAGGCTGAGATTGGCGCGGCCGACAAGGCGCAACGCCTCCATCAACTCGCGCGGGGAGGTGGCGTCGCCGGCCATCACCTCAAGCGCGCCGATCGACGCGAGCAAAGCGACGTCCTCGGCGGGGAACTCGCCGCCGGCGTCGAGATCCGCGGCGCGGGCGCGAATGTCTTGCAAGGCATGGCGCAAAGCGGCCAGCACCGCCGCCACAGACGGCGGGGCCGGCGCTGGCGTAAACGCGATCTGCGCCAAGTCAGGCGTCCTCGAGCATCGGCGTGCCTTCGTGCGCGACCAGTAGGTCGTGCATGTCGTCGGCATGCTCCTCCTCGACGGTGAGAATGCCCTCCAGCATCACCCGCGTGGTCGGGTCGTCGTCGCCGAAATAGCGGATCAGTTCGCGATAGTGCTCCACCGCGATCCGTTCGGCGATCAGGTTTTCCTTGATCATGTCGACCAGGTTCTCGCCCTCGACATATTGCGAGGCCGAGCGGCTGGCGAGCCCTTCGGGGCTGAAGTTCGGCGTGCCGCCCAGCTGGGTGATGCGCTCGGCCACGGCCAGGGCGTGGGCGTGCTCTTCCTTGGCGTGTTCGGCGAACTCGGCCTTCGGGCCCTGGCTGGAGATCCCCGAGGCGATGATCGAGTGTAGGGTGTAGCGCAGCACGCAGACCAGTTCGGTGGCCAGCACCGTCTGCAGGATCTCGATGGTCTTCTTGACGTCGCCGCCATAGGCCGGCGTCAGCGCGCCGTCCTCCAGGTGTTCCCGCGCCCTGGCCCGCAGGGTCTGCACGTCGCTGAGGAAGGGTTTGTCGCCAACCTGATCGTTCATCTTGCGTCCCTCGATGATCCGAGCATGCAACGCGCCGTGGGCGGTCTCGATCCGGAAGGGCGCGACGGCGGCCGCCTTTATTAGTCGATGACGAAACAGGTGGCGAAATATCTTCGCGGAGAATTCGACGTCGATTGTTTTATGATGCCGCCGCGCGTGAATTATTTTCACGATGCGTGCAAATATTTATATTCATATTACCAGAGATAAATTTCCATATTTCCGGGAATAAGCTGCGGATCATCGTGCAACCTTGTCGGGTTGAGAGGGCTTAACTCCGCACCTCTCGGAGATCCACGAACATGTTGAAGCCCATGATTGGCGTCGCGCTCGTCGCGATGCTGCTGGCCGCGTGCGGCCAGAAGAACGCCGACCACGAAAAGGTCGAAGGGCCTGCCGTCTCCGCGCCGGCGGCTCCGGGTAACGCCGCCGTCGACACCGCGCCGACCACCGGCGAGACCGGCCCCACCCCGGGCGCCAGCTCCTACACCGCCGACCAGGCCCGCATGGCCATCGAGAAGGCCGGCTACACCGCGCTGGGTCCGCTGAACCAGAACGCCAACGGTCTGTGGCAGGGCGAAGCCACCAAGGACGGCCGCAAAGTCAACGTCTCGATCGACTACAAGGGCGCTATCACCGAGCTCTAGGCTCGGCCGTCCTTGCTCGCCTCAAATCATAACCTTTCTGGGAACATCCACATGAGCAAGACCATCACCCGGCTGTTCGACAGCCACACCGAGGCGCTCGACGTCGTCTCGGACCTGGAAGCCTACGGCGTCGGTCACGACCGCATCAGCCTGGTTTCCGACAACACCGACAACTGGCATGACGGCGACCGCAAGGCCGACGGTCCGCTGGGCGACCACAATGGCGACGGCGACAACGACGTCGCCGACGGCGCCGGTAAGGGCGCGGCCACAGGCGGTCTGGTCGGCGGCGGGGCGGGCCTGCTGGCCGGGCTCGGCATGCTGGCCATTCCGGGCCTGGGTCCGGTCGTGGCGGCGGGATGGCTCGCGGCCACCGCAGTCGG
>NZ_QHJY01000006.1 GCF_003185805.1 Caulobacter sp. D5 | reverse complement strand
CCCATGGCCTGGCCGCGCTCGCCCTGCCGCCGGCCGTGCGCGCGGGCGGCGGCTACGACTACGCCAGCGGGGCGGAGGCGGCGCGGGTCCTGTTCGGCGAGGCGGAACGGCCCGACGCCCTGTTCTGCGCCAACGACCTGGCGGCTTTCGGCGTGATCGACACCCTGCGCGAGACGTTCGGCCTCAAGGTCCCCGACGACGTGCTGCTGGTCGGCTACGACAATCTCGACATGGCCGCCTGGGCTCCCTACCGCCTGACCTCCTTCGACCAGGACATCGAGGCGCTGGTGGCGACGGCGATGGAGCTGCTGGGCCTGGAGGCGGGGGCGACCTGCGTGGCGCGGGTGGTTCCGGCGCGGCTGGTCGAGCGCGAGAGCACGCGATCAGGCTAGCGCCGAGGGCGCTTTCGCGGGGTCGATTTTCAGGGGGTAATGGCGGAGAGGGTGGGATTAAGTGTAGCAATTACAGGCACTTGTGAGGCCTGGGTGTGCCAGAAAATTACCCGCCGCCGCTGTTCTCTGCGTTAAAACATTAGATGCGTTGACGCAATTACCGCCATTACGAAAGAAGAAGTTGCTTAGACCGGGAGGTGACCGCCGGGGCCGGCCCGTCGAGGATGCCCAGGGCGTCCATCGTGTCCTCCGGGCGGAGGTGGGCGTAGCGCTTGACCGTGATGTCGATCGAGCTGTGGCCCGCCCACTGCATGATCTTGTGGATCGGCAGAGACGTCCTGGCGAGCTTGGTCAGGCAGGTGTGCCTGAGCGTGTGGAGCTTCACATCCCCGATGTCGAACCCGACGAGCTTCAGGTCGTCGCGCAGGTTCGTCCACTTGTACCAGACGTTGGCCGGCGAGTACGGGAACACGCGGCCGTCGGGACCGGCCATGGCCAGGAGCACCGGTAGGCTCTCCTCGATCGCCCGGGTGAGCGGCAGCTGGCGCGGCTTGTCGTTCTTCGTCGAGTAGATGGGGAAGGTGACCCACCAGCGCTCGGCGAACTCCTCGAAGCGCGGCACCTGGGCGTTCAGGGCCTCGCCCAGGCGACACCCGGTGTCCAGCAGGAAGCGGATCAGCAGCCCGAAGCGGAGCCAGTCGCGGGTCGGCTCGGCGGCCCGGCGACGCTCGATGGCGGCGAACAGGGCAGCTTCCTCGGCGGGCTCAAGGACGCGGTCGGAGTAGTTGCGGACCTCAATGGTCGGCATCTTCGGCTTCGCCGCCAGGATCGGCCGGCCCTTGCTGTCCTCGTACTCCAGCCCCATCACGAGCGCCTTCGACAGGGTGTCCAGCTTCCGCTTGATGGTGGCTGGCGCGTAGCCGTCATTCTCCAAGTCGGCCACGAGCAGCTTCAGGCGTGCGCCGGTCAGATCGACGACCGCAACGGAGCCGATGCGCTCCCGAAGCAGCTTCAGGTTCGACTTGACGGTGGCCTCGGCTTTCACCTTGCCGGGCTTCCAGATGTCCTGCTCGCACATGCGGAACAGCTCGTCCACGGTGGTCCGGCCGTCCGGTGCTTGCGTCTTTACGGTGGATGGACTTACGCAAATGCCGGACACGATGTCACGCGCAAGGAGGGTCGCAGCCGCTTTGTCGCGGGTGCCTGTGGTGACGCGGCGGCGTTCGCCGGCCGCGTCCGTGTAGTCGACGACCCAGATGCCGCTGGGCTTCTTACGGAGGCGCATGGCCTACTCCTTCAGTGCTCGGCCCTGATAGGCCTCGATAAAGCGGGTGGCGGCTTCCTGGCCCTCCAGAGTGAGGCGCAGGTACTTCCGCCGACGATCGTCCGCGTCGTTCTCGTGGGTGAGCCATCCGAGCGCCTCGGGGTCGCGCTTGGTCGGCTCAAGGAACGAATTCAGGGTGCGTTCGACCGAGTTGCCGAGGATCGGCTGGCCTTCGTTGTCCTCACCCACCAGCTCGCGCAGGTCGGACATGGTGATGCTCTTCCCCATGGTGTCCAGATAGGCCACCGTCAGGAACGCCATGCACTGGCGTGCGGACGTCCGTGCAGGCACCTCGGCTGAGATCGCCTGGAGGGCCACCGACAATTGCTGCAAGGCGCTCGCGGAACCCAAGAGCGTTTTTGATATGACAGCGGGTCCTTTCGTGGCCCCTGCGGTCTTCGACGTGTTCGTCATTGATGGCCTCACTTCTCAAGGGACTCAGACTCCTAACCTTGGCAAATTACTTGAGCAAGGCCATTAATTGCGGGAACGCATCCAATGGCTTTACGTTGCGACGGACCTAAGTCAGTCGCGGCTCTGAAACAATCACCCCGCCAAGGCTAATCCACAGGTGGTCAGGGAGGGTCTTAACAAGAGACCCGCGTTACCCGGGACAGCTCAACCAGCACCTTGGGTGGGTTGAGCGCACCGGGCCCCGCTACCGCTTAGCTCGACGTCTAGGAGACGACCAAAGCAGCAGGACCTAGGATGAGTAGACGCTCTACCGCATCCTCTGGATGTGTGAATTCCTGACCTTCCGTTTGGCGCGCCTATCCACAGGAAAGAGCGAGCTGACGACGCGGCACAACGCCGCGAGGAGGAAGAAGGCCAGGATCGGGAAGACGAAGCAGGCGAGGGACGCCCTCACGCGCCACGCTCCTCGATAGGCTTGAAGGGATGGGGATGTGCGACCGACGCGCCCTTGTCGGCCACCACGAGTCGGCCGGCGGCCATCTCGAAGTTGATCAACGCGGGACAAACTGGGCAGGACATATGTTCTCCTATCGTTCTGGTTTACGTCAGAACTGGACGCACCCGATGCGAGTCCGATTGACGCACCTGGGGACGGCCGGGGCGGCAGCGCCGCCTTGATGTTCTCCATCTGTTCTGACCATGATGGGCGCATGAACGCGCCCCCATCAGCCCCCGTAATCGGGGACCTCCTCGTCACCGGGGACCGGCTAGAGGTCTGGTGCCAGAACCTCGGCTGCTCGCGCACGGAGATCACCGTGTGGATGCCTGAGGAAGCCGTGGCCCGCCTGGGCGCGCATACGACGTTCGCCGACGCCCGGCGCATCCTCGTGTGCCCCGCGTGCAAAGCCGCAGGGCGCCAGAAGATGATCGGGGCGCGGGCCTCGGTGCTGGACTACTACGGCCGCCAAGAGCGGGAGCGCCTGGCCCAGTATGAGGCGCAGTACGGCCCCGAGGCGGCGGACCTCCTCAAGGCTCACTTGCGGCGACCCGGGCGCTAACCCAGGCGAGACGCCACGACCGCCAGCGGCGGTTTCGACCGTGTCTCACGCGGTCATCTTCAGGTGGCTTAGACGGCCATGGCGGCCGCGAGCAGGGCGGTCTCGGCGAGGCTCAGGGCCACGGCGTCACCGGCAAGGGCGCGGGCCTGCTGGGCGACAAACCGCGCCTTCGAGCGCAGCATCTCGGCCGCCCGCTGGGGAGGGTAGAAGCGCGCCTCGGCGATCCAGCGGTCAACTGCGGCGTTGATCTCGGCGACTGAAGGGGGTGAAGGGCGGGCCATCAGGCGTCCTGCTCTTCGTAGGCCCAGGCCATGATCTCCATGGTGCGCGGGTCGCCCGTGTAGTTCCCCGTCACGGCCATGATGACGTGATGCGCGGCGAAGACGCATTTGCGCGAGGCATCGAGCAGCCCCGCGTCCCAGGCCCGCAGGCGCTTCGCCTCCAGATCGGCGAGCACGAGGAGGGCCGACGAGGTCAGCCGCTGAGTGGTGTCGTCCTGGCGCATCAGTACGCCCCGCCCAGGGCGCGCACTTGGCGGCCGGTCAGGTCGAGCTGGCGGAGGACGTCGCGCGATCCGTCGAGGTCGTAGCCCCGGCCCTGCTCGATGACGGGAGCCGGGCGGCGCTTGGTCGGGCGGTGAGCGGGAGGGGTAGGCATCGGAAGGGCTCCAAGCGAAACCCCGGGACAACCCCGGGGCTTGGACAGGAGCCCCGGGCGCTAGGCCCGAGGCGATCTATGGATTGACGCAAGTTTCAGGCGGCGAGAGCCGACAGGATGTCGGCGCGGGTCCGATCGAGGATCGAGGCCATCTCGGAGGCGTTCCATTCGACGGCGAACCAGACGAGCCCGCCGACGCTTTCGATGACCGGCCGTTGGCCCACGGCGTCATGGTAGTCGGTCAAGGCCTCGTCGATCTCCGTGCGCCACTCAGGCACGCGGCGGGCAAGGTCGGCGTCGTAGATCAGGCCGGACGGGGCGGCACAGGCGGCGCAATCGACAGTCTCCAGACGGCGCTGGACGGCGCCTAGGGCGTCGCCCAGGTCGTTGGCCTCGTAAGCCGCGTCTTCAAGAGCCCAGTCGAGGAGCGCGGCGCGAATGCCGTGGGTCTCGAAGGTGTCCACGCGGTTGACGATGGCGGCGCGGAGGCGCTGAAGGTCGAGATCGGCCATGGGTTTGCAGCCGCGCGGCTAGGCGCGGTCCTCTTGCTGTCCTGGGTTGTCGGGAGTAGGGTTCGGAGGTGGCCCCCGGCGTTGGAGCGCCGAGGACCGGGTAGCTGGCTAGAGCAACCGAAGGACTAGGTGGAACGACCACCTGGTCCTTTTGCTTTTCCAGCGGACCCCAAAGCTCAGCCTAGGCATCGCTTTGCCCTCCGTTGTAGGCCGACGGCCGGTCGGCCAGCGGGCGGACGTGAGACGCCGCGACGCCCACAGGGCGTTTCGACCGTGTCTCAAGCGGTCATCATCAGGCGGCTACTTGTGGTCGGCCTCCTCGTCCCACCATCCCGCCATCCAGCTTTGGTAGCGGGCGACTTCGGAAGGCCGGTCGCTCTCGGGGTCATAGGGGCATGGGCCGTTGGCGGTGCGCCAAGCCCGGCGGCCCTCCTCGTAGTAGGTCGGGAGGATCACCGCTCCACCACCCAGGCCGGGTAGCAGCCCTCAGGGCGGCCGTAGTCGTGGAAGCGGCCGGTCAGCTTGGTGAGCACCACGGCCAGCCATCGGGCGGCCCAGCGCGGCCCGTGGAAGTCGGCGGCGACGCCGACAGTCGTGGTGCAGTCGAAGACTTGGTAGCGGTGCATGGTGCCTCCCGTTGCGCAAGGCCATTGGATGGTCTTACGCAAGTATGCGTTTCGGCCCTTCCATGGGCCTTCCTCAGGCGGCCGGTGTCAGGCCGCGACGCATGTTCACGATGTCAAAGAGCCGGGCCGGAGCCCGTCCGGTGCGTCGCCGCCCCGGTGTTCCTGCTTCTCGCAAATCAGATTGATTGCGTCAATCCATCAAATGCACTGACGCAATAAAAAGTCCCTAGCCCGGCGAAACAGGCCGCCCAGGCAGGCCCCGGCGCAATCCCCCGGCCGCCCCCGGGTTCGCCCCGTGTTGCCCCAGGCCAGGACCCCGGCGTGTGGCCTTAGTCGAGGAACCCCCGGACCAACCAACGGCCGACACTGTAGGCGACCCAGAGGACTAGACAGGCAGCGAGGTAGGCGACGACCCAGAGGCCGACGGCGTAGGCAACGTGGATGGGGCGGAACAGCCACCCTTCCTCCCACTGCCTCCAGATGAACCAGGGGGCCGCCCCGGCGTACATCACGGTCAACACGACGGCGACGCGCCGCAGTCCGCGCTTCCAGTTCACTCCAGCCCCTCCCGGTGAGTCAGGGGGCGACCCTAGGCCAGCCTAGCGAAAAAAGCAGGGTACACCGGAGGCACGCCGAGAACGCACGGCAGGCCAACAGGGCGGCCCAGGGTGTCCCCAGGTGCGCCGCTTGCTGACCTGCCGTCGCCCCTTGGCGCTTGTCCCGCCATTCACATGCAGTGAAATCAAGGGCTTGCGTCGTAGTGTGCCGCCGATGCGTGCCAGGACCCATGTGTCAGGCCTCAGGCGGACCCCAGGCGAGCCGGGCGGTTCCCCCGGGCCCACCCCATGGGGGGAGTGGGACAGAAGCCACCACGTACATGCCGCTTCGGATTTCTGACCCAGAAACGATCGGACCCCCTTGAAAGAGGGCCCGACCCTTCTACGTAAAGAACTAGAGGTTACACCCAGGCTCATACCTAGGTGATTAGACAGGTAGACGTAGGTCCCTAGTAGAACCTCTGGTCCACCCGAAGCTCACCTCATGCGACGTCCGGCTCCACGGCGGGGGCCGGCCCCGGGTTTCTTCAGGTTGCCCCCGAGGATCGTCCCGGCGAAGAACTGCTTCTCCCACCTCTCGTTCTGCTTCCGGTCGTAGGCCTCCTGGGCCTTCTGCTGGTCGGCGTTGAGGTACTGGGTCCAGTAGGCCACACCGAGCGACAGGACGTCGATGCGGTCGTCGTGCTTCAGGGCCCCGCGCTGGGCGGTCAGGTGGGTCAGCTGGTAGAGGCCGCGCCGGACCAGCTCGGGGTGCGCCAGGTCGCGCTCGACGACCTTGGAGTCCATGACCAGGCGGTGCTGGGCTAGGACCGGTTCGAGGACGCCGAGCATTCGGAGTTCCTTCTGGCCGGACGAGCGGACCTCCTCGATCGCGCACGGGTGGACCCGGGCGAGCACGGGCTCCAGCAGGCGGCAGAACATGCCGTCGCCGAAGTTGCTCTCGACCACGATCTTGTTCACGCCCTCGTCCGCCGCGATCTTCGACAGGGCCTGGAGGGTCGCCTCGGAGTAGCCCTCGGTGAAGCCACCCCACTGCCGGACGTAAATCTGACCGTGGAGGAACTTGGTGACGACGTACCCAGTCTCGTCCTTGCCCCGGCCGCTGGGGTCGATGTGCATGACGGAGCCGGAGTAATCCACCCAGTCGGGCGAGACGAACATCGGCTTGCAGAACCGGTCGCCGTCGAAGCCCACGTTCACGAGGTCAGGGAGCACCTGCTCGCGACCGCCGGCCCACGCCAGGCGCACCGGGGCGATCTTGGGGTGGACGTCCATGACCACGAGGTCGCGGGTCTTGAGCGGGAACTTGTTCGCGTCCGACAGGGACGTGTCGAGCATGTACTGGAGAAGGAACGGGGCTTGGCGGTACTCGACCTCCCGCTCCATCAGCTGCATCTCGGTGAATCGCTCGGGGTCCGTGGGCTTGCCGCCGAGCGACGAGGCGCTGGGCTTGCACAGCTCGGGGTCCGCCTCGATGTCCGCCAGCAGCATGGGGGCCAGGTGGCCGAGGTAGGCCGCGATCTTCGAGGCCAGCGGGTAGCGGGCCGGCCAGATGCGGACGCCGTAGCCTTTCTCAGGCAGGCGGCGGTAGATGGACTCCTGGGACTGCGGGGTGCCGAGGTAGATGATCTCGGCTTCCTCGGTGGTCTTCAGGATCGCGGTGTACTCGCCGGTCTTGGCCTCCAGCTTCTCCCGCATGGTCTCGGTCTCGGAGTTCTTCGGGACCTCGACGTCGTCGGAGATGAGGATGTCGGCGCGCGAGCCCGTGAGCTGACCGGTGATGCCCACGGCTTTCACCGAGGGCGACTTGTCGGGGGTCTCAACTTCACCGCCGACGTCGAACGCCATGGCGCTGGAGCGCTGGCCGATCCGGGGGCGAAGCTCGGCCCACATGGGGTCGGCCTCGATGATCAGCTTGATGAAGGTGGCGATCTCGGTGGCGAAGGTCTCGTTCGCCGAGACGATCATGATCTTGAGCTGGGGGTTCTTCCACAGCCGCCAGACCACGTAGGCGGCGGTCAGGAAGGTCTTGCCGATCCCCCGGAAGGCCTGGATGAACCGGCGGCGGGGGCCCGTGGCAAGGTAGAGGGCAATGTCGAGCTGGATGCGGGTCGGCTTCGGGAGCGACAGCACGCGGGTCCAGACGTACCAGACGAACTTCAGGAAGTCGGCCTGGAGGATTTCCTTGGAGGACAGCATGGGCAGGGCCGTCCCGCCCCCGTGGCCTGGGGGTTGACCAGGGTGTTCACGGGTGCCGGCTGGGGCAGTAGCCGGCGGGCGGTCGGAGGCCTGATCTCTCGGACTAGGTGGGGAGGCCGTAGAGGGCCTGGTGGTCGCCCCGGATCACGACGGCGCACACGGCGCGGGCGTCGCGCAGGGCGGCGGTGTTCCGGCCCGGGATGACCTCGGGGAACGGGGCGCGGGTGGCGACCAGGGTGTCCTTGTGAAACAGGTAGTCGCCCCGGGCCCGGAGCTGGACGTTCACGCCCTGCTTGTAGGGGAGCCACATGGCGTCGCTCGCGGCGAAGTCGCTGCCGGCAAACCAGTCGGCCAGGGCCGTGGCCAGCTCGGCCTCGTTGATCCGGCGCAGAGGCTGCGGCGCAGGGGTCGTTGCTCGGGCGTCCGAGGGGGACGCCGAGGTCTCGGCTAGGTGCATGAGGGGTCCGTGGAGAATAGGGAAAGTCCCCGGGCAGCGAGGCCCGGGGAGGGGATCAGGCAAAGTCGATCGTGCCGACGATGTCCCCGGCGGCGGCCAGGGTGGCACCGGCAGCGTCGGTGGTGATCGCGAAGGCGAGGCCTGAGGTCACCGCCGAGCCGCTCGTGTTCTCCCAGGTCTTCACCTGGCCGGCGGCGAAGGGGATCGTCCGCACCGGGGTATCGGTGCCGGGAATGCCCGCCGAGGTCTTGGCGTAAATCTGGAGGAAGCGGAGCGCGGCCGTCGTGTTCATCAAGTCGTAGGCGTAGAGCTGCCCAGCGGAAGTCTTGATGGACCCCGAGGCGGTCTGGATGCGGGCCGCAGAAGTGCCGCCGGTTGTCTTGGTGGCGACGGTCACGCCGCCGATTACGTTCGTGCCGGCCGGCAAGGCCTGCAAATTGAGTACGGAGACCGCCGGGACGTCAGTAAGGAACAGCGCGGAATTGACCGTTCCCGACGAGTATGAGGCCAGGCGCGCACGGATGCGCTTGGCGATGGCGGGGAAGGCCACGACGAGGTTCGCGCTCGTCGATGTGACGGCAGCGGCTCCCGCCGTGTCGGCGCGGTAGCCAGCGATCGAGAACCAGACGGCCCCGTCGATCGAGGCCTCGAAGGCCACCGAGCCGCCCCACGTACCCGTGAGCTGGGCCAGGAGGGTCTGAACGCCCGTCAGGTCCACGTCGAACAGGATCGCATTCGAGGATGCGGCAGGAGTTCCGGTGATGCCGGAGGCGAAAACTATGGGCTGGCCGCTCTCGGGATCGAAGAGGGCGACCGCCTCGAACCCGCCGGTCGGGGACCGGGCGGGGCGGGGGGCTTGGGTTTGCAAAATGCTCCTATCAGTGGCGGGGACGGGTCAGCTCGGCTTCGAGGTCGATGTCTTGAAGGGTCGCGGCCAGGGCGTCCACTCGGGGCGCGGCCTGGGGCGTGTCCACGCCGTTTTGGGCGAGGAACTTCATGACCTTGTCGAGGAGCTGCGGGTTGATGGGGGTGTTCTCGGTCTTGGAGGCGAGCATGGCCGCCTCCAGTTCGTCTTTCAGCGCGCCGGCCAGGAGCCCGTGGAGGGCGTCGAGGGCGGCTTCAGAGGCGCGTCCGGTCACTTCAGGATGCTCCCGAGGAATGCGGTGAAGACCGCGCCCACGGCGGACGCGGCGATGGAGGCCAGGCCGACGGCCAGCCAGCGGAACCGCTCCAGCGCCGAGAGGCGCTTGTCGTGATCCTCGTGGGTGACCTCGTGCTTCTCGAAACGGCGATCGGTCGCCTCCCGGTGCTGGCCGAAGGACTCGACCAGGGCTGTGAGCTTTCCGTCGATCTGCCCCAGCAGGAGGAAGGTCGATTGGTCAGGCCCGTCCATTAGGCGGTCCCTGCCCGGGCTTGGAGCTGGCTGATCGCCTCGGCCACCGTGGACTCCAGGCTGACACCCGGCGAGCCTTGCGGCGGCGAGTAGGCGGCCTGCTCCAGGGCGCTAAAGGCCTTGAGGGTGTTGGCCAGGGGTTCGGCCGCCAAGCGAGCGCGGGCGGCCTCGGCATCGAGCCGGGCGGCAGCCACGGCCGAGCGGTAGGCCACCAAGGCGGCCAGCAGTTCTTCTTCGGGGTTCATGGGCTCTCTTAGGAGACGGTCCCCTCTTCGGAGACTTGGAGGTAGTAGGTGACGACGGGGGAGTAGCTGACGGTCCCGAGCGCGTCGGTTACCTTGCAGCGGATCGAGCCCGTCATGGTCCCGCCTAAGCGGGGGAAGTTGTATCGGACGCCGGTGGACGCCGTGGCGGCGCTGGTGATGATCCCCGCGCCGTCGAGCAACTCCCACTGGTAGGTGAAGGGGGCGCGGCCGTTGGCGACCAGTGCGGCGACGACCTCAGTTGCGACCGTCTGGGCGCTGCCGTTGGGGATGCCGTAGCCGCTGATGTAGTCGCGATCCACGGACACGGTCGGCGCGACATAGGCCGCGAAGGCCTGCCGCCAGGAGCCGCCCGAGCGAACCCAGATGTTCTGGACGGGTCGCCAAGCGCCCGAGACGCGGACGGAGGGGGCCGTAACGGTGCGCCACGAGCCCCCGGTCTTGATGGTCAGGGTCACGAGTATTGGAACCATACGTCCCCGTCCGCGCCGCCCGAGGGTGCTGCGGTCGAGTAGGTGACGGACGAGTTGGCGTATGCGCCATCGGCATGGCGGAACACCCGGCCGCCCTGGGAGGTCATTCCGGCGTCGGCCTGGACGAAGCCGCTCGTGTAGATGCTCTTGCCCCCGTAGGAGCGCATCCACGTGCTGTCGCTCATGTGCCAGCCGCCGCCGAAGCTGTTCCAGTAGATGCCGTTGGAGCCGGTCACCCTGATCCAACCCGGCGTGACGATCTCTCCGTTCGCGTAGAGCGTCCCCGCCACATCGAGGCGGCCCCCGACCACGACCCCACCCGCGCCCGTGCCGTCGAGCGTGACCGCGCCAGAGGCGAGGTTCACGTAGAGCGGGCGGTGGCTGTCGAAGCTGGTCGAAGACGTGGCGTTCTTCAGGATGTAGAACTGGGTGCCGTCCTGATAGAAGCCCGCCATCGTGTTGCCGATGACGGCGGTGAACTGGCCGGTGCCTCCGGTCCCGAAGGCGCGGACGTTGGAGTTGACCGACAGGTCGCCGTTCGGAGACAGGGACAGGACATTGCTGTCGCTGCTGTTTCTCCAGTGGTGGTAACCAGCGGTCTTCCAGAGGCTGTCGCCGTTGGCACCGAACCAAAAGCGGTTCCGACCGTCGTCGCTGTTCTGCCATGCCCCGGTCGGGATTTGCCCGTCGAGCCATAGCTGCTTGCGCACGTCGCCCATGGACCACCCGCCAACGCTCCACCGGTTGAGGTGGTCGAGGCCGAAGTGGGCCGCGAACTGGCCGGGGCGGTGAAAGGAGATTGCGGCGCTGTCGCCGGTCCCACCCATCGCGCGGACCCCGAGTGTGCTGATGTAGGTGTTGAAGGGCGCTGCGTTCTGCCAGACGTTCCCGGCGACCGTGACGAACTCCTTGACCCCCTGCGTCAGCAGTTGGCCGGTGTTCGACGTCATGGGCGCGAGGTTGCCGTTGGTCCACGGCGTGTAGCCGCCGAGGGACATTGAACCGGTCACCGTCAGGTTGCCCGAGACTTGCGCCCCTGCCGTCAGGTGGGCGAAGACGCCCATGTTCAGGTTCGTCTTGTCGTAGGCCCAGATGCTGACGCCGCTGGATGAGTAGAGCCCAACCGCAGTGCCGTTGCCGTAAAAGTAGACGTTTCGGTCGCCCATCTTCCACGTAATGGTCTGCTCCGTGGTCGGCCCGGCGTTGAACAGGATGCCGCCGGTGGCCATCGTGAGGCCGTTCATCGTCGAGGACGACCCGAAGGCCGCTCCCGCGTTGAAGGTGCCCAGCCCGTTAAAGAACATCGGCTGGTAGGCGGTGATCCTCGTCGGCTCCAACAGCAAGTTCGTAACCGCGCCTGCTTGGGTCTGGAGGTAGAGGCTGCCGGTCGAGTAACCACGCACGGCCACGTTAGAGTAGTCGCCGTAAAGGCCCGTCGCGACGTTCTGGCCGACCGAGAGGCCGCCGGGGAACGCCGCATTGACGTTGAACTGCGCGCCGCTGGCGGCAAGGCCCACAAGTTGACTCCAGACGACGGTTTCGCCTGCCACCTGACCTGCGCCGCTGGCCTTGGAGCCGACGTAGAGGTTGATGGTGTTGTCGTGCAGGCCAATGCGCGATGCACCCCGGCTGCCCTGGTAGGAGTGGCCGGTGCCTGACGTAGCGTTCTGCCGAATGTGCGTAGCGCCAGCGACAAGGTTTAGGAGGCCGTCGCCGACCGCGCTGTCGAAGCCGAGGGCGGCCTGCTGCCACACCCCTTGGCCCGCGCCGCCAACGCCAGTGGTGACCAGCAGGCGTGCGTCGATGGCGGCCTGAAGGCCTGTGACGTCGGCGATGACGTGGGTGTGCGCCGTGGGGGCGAAGGCGGCCGGCTTATTGGACAGCGTGCTCCAGTCGGAGGCGTACGTCGCGGGCTTGTTTGCCAGTGTGCTCCAGTCGGACGCGAAGGTGGAGGGCTTGCCCGAGAGGGCGGCCCAGGTGAACCCGGCGGTCGTCACGTAGGAGCCCGAAGCCTGCTTGCCGTCGAGGGCGGCCTGGAGGCCGGTGACGTCTGCGATGGCGTGAGCATGAGCGGCGGGGGTGAAGGTCGCGGGCTTGCCGCCGAGGTTGGCCCAGGTGAAGGCCGCGGTGCCCACGAAGTTGGCCGGGTTGAAGGTTGCGGCCAGGGCAGCGCTCGTAGCTGCGGCCTGGGCGCTGCCGGCGGCCGAGGCTTTGGCGGCCTGCGCGTCCGTGTTCGCCTGGACTGCGGTGTCGCGGGCCGCCGCGAGGGCGGCGGCGGCGGCATCTGCGGCCTCCATGTAGACCTTAGCGTTGGCCTCGGCATTTGCGGCGCGGTCGCGGTACTGGATCGAGAGATCGCGGGCAGCCTGGGCGGCCGTAAGCGCGGCCTGGGTCAGGACGCGGGATTGGTCGGCGGCGTCGCGGTAGGCAAGGGCGAAGTCGCGGGCGGCTTCGGCGGCCAACTGGGCGGCGACGGCGGATGCCCCGGGGCCCGAGACCGTTGAGGCGAGCGAGGCCGGACAGGCCACCAGCGAGGTCGCCCCCTGGCCGTTGGTCAGGGGGAACCTGCCGTCGCCTTGAGGGCCTCCCGTCGCAGAGCCGGCGAGCCAGTCGCGAAACTCGGCTTCGCGCTGGTTCCACAGGCCAACGAGGGTGGTGATCTGTTGGGCCAGCTGGGCGTTCGAGAGGCTCACCCCGGGTTACTCGGCGTCTACGGTCTCGGCGGCCTTCTGGGCCTGGGCCGCCTGGGCAATCTCGCCGGCCAGGGCCTGGCCAAGACGCACCCCTTCGAGGGCGGCACGGACAACCTTGCGGCGCTCGCGGGCGACCTCCAGTTGGTCAGCCAGGTTGGCGACAACGACGGCCAGCTCGGCGTCTTCGCGCAGGAGGCTTTCAGCGGACTGGGCGGCGGTGGGCTGGTTCATTCGAGGGTCTCTTCGATGTGAAAGGCGGAGGGCGGCGTCCAGTCGGGAATGGGCGTGAGCGCCCCCTCCACGACTTGAAGGCCGGCGGTGTTGGTGTCTTTGGGGACTTCCAAGGCGCTCTCGCCGGCTTGAAGCTGGATCGGGAGGAGCGCGGGGAGGCAGACGACGACACGGAGGATTTCCCCGGTCGCCGTCCCGTAGATGACGTAGGTCTTCACTTACTTCTTCATGACTCGGGCGCGGATGATCCCGTTCCAGAGGGTGCAGTCGATCCCGCCGTTGATCAGGCGCGTGCCTGTGATCAGGATCGAGTAGACGTTGGTTCCAGCATCCGGTGTCGCGTCCGTGAAGGTCAGCGACATGGGCACGCGGTCGTTGCCGTCGAAGCCCGAGGTGGACTGGGCGTCGGTCACGGCGATGCCGTTGCGGAGCAGCTGAAAGGTGATCCCCGAGCGGGTCGAGGGGTAGCCGACGTCCACTTGGAACTGGATGTCCACCGTCTGGCCGGCTTCGGCCGGAACGGCGAGCGGCAACACCGTGGAGTTTTGGACGGGGCGGCTGATTTGGGTTCCCGCGCCCATCGCGGCCTGGATCGGCGCGCTGATGGCGGAGTCGGCGATGGCCGGCGTGGTCACAGCGCCGTTGACGATGTGCCAGCCCTGGATCGTGTTCGCGAACAGGTTGCCGACCACGAGGTTCGGCGCGCGGACAACGCCGCCGCTGATCTCGAAGGGGACTATGGGGGAGCCGCCATTGGGGTCCACGACAGCGAACCGGTCCGCCGCGATGGTGAAGGAGCCCGTGGTTCCATCGTTGTTCGCGACCCAGCCAGTGATGTGGCCGTTGACGTTGAGGGCCACGCTGTAGCGGGCGCTTAGGCCGGCCTGGACCTGCTGGAGCGACGTGATGGAAGACGTCTGCTGCCCGACGGTAGCGGTTAGCGTGTCCATGCGTTGGGACAGCGCACTGTCGCCCGATGCACGCGTCTGCTGCTCGGTGACCATGGCGGCCTCGGAGCTGCCGATGCGGACGTCCAGGCCCGACAGGCGGGTCGCCAGGGCCAGGCCGCTGCTGAGACGCACCGTGTTTTCGTTCAGGTTCCAGGCCTGGCCGTCGGCGCTCTTGGCCCCGAGAAGCGAGAACTGGGTGGCGAACACGCCGTCCTGCCCTGCTCGGACGGTCGCCTCATTCTGGACAGCAGCGCTCAGCTCGCCCCGGATCGCGGCGGCGAGCTGGGAGCGGGCGGTAGCCTCGGCGGAAACGGCGGTGGCGCGGGCGTTGGTCTCTGCGACCAGGCCCGCCTCTACGTCACCCACGCGAGTGCCCATCGTGTCGATCCGCTGGCCCAGGGCGGTGTCAGCCGTGGTGCGGTTCGTGATCTCGGTTTGGGCGACCGATAGGGCGTTGGCCGTCGCCGAGGACATGCTGGTGAGACGGGACGAGAGGCTCTCGGTCGAAGACACGAGGGTCTTGTTCAGATCGAGCACAAAGGCCGTGCCCGCACCATTCTTGGCGCCCAGCAGCGCCAGGGTAGACGTGAGGACGCCCTCGGCCGTTACCCGGGCGGTTTGCTCGGTGGTGAGGGCGGCTTCGGCATTGCTCACCCGCGTGGTCAGCAGGCCCCGGGCGGTAGCTTCGGCGCTGACTGCGGTTACCCGGGCGTTGGTCTCCGCGAGCACCTGGGCGTCGGCGTAGGTCTTGCCGTCGGCGAACCGTTGGGCGACCAGGGCGTCAACCCGAGTGGCCTCGGCGGAAGCGGCGGTCGTGCGCGCAACGCGCTCGGCGGTGACCTGGGCGTCTGCATAGGACTGCGCCTGGCCACGGGAGGTGGCGATCAGCCCCTCGATCCGGGTGGCCTCGGAGCCGGCCGCCGATACACGGGCGGTTTCCTCGGCGATGATCCGCGCGCGGTTGTCCGCGTCGGCCGCCGAAAGTGCGGCTAGGCGGCTGGCCAGCGTTTCCGTCGGCGAAGCCCGGACGGTGTCGAGGTTCAGGATGAAGGAGAGGCCGTCGCCGCTCTTGGCCCCAAGTAGCGACAGGATGTTGCCGAGGGCGGTGTCACCCTGCACCCGTTGGTTGGCTTCGTTCTGAATGACCGTGGCGATGCCCTGGCCGTTGCCGAAGTCGATCAGCCCGTCCACGACGCCGGTAAGAGCGTCGAGATCGATGCGGATGCCCTCGGCGCGGGCCGTCAGGGAGGCTCCGACGCTGTCAGCGTGGGCGATGGCGGCATCCCGCTGGGACGTGTCTAGGGCCTGGCGGAGGATGGCCTCGGCGTTGAGGTCGATGTCGGAGATGCGCTGGCGGAATTCGGCCAGCAGCGTGTTCTCCAAGGCGAGCTTCGTCAGCTCGTCCATGATCTCGGACGGATCGGTGACGACGCCGAGGTTGTCGCCGAGGCGGACCTGGGCTTCCGTCAGAGCGCCGTTGTAGAGGTCCGTCAGCTCTTGCTGAACGTACAGCACTTGCCGGACGGCGGTGTTCAGCTCCAGCTCGGTGAGTACCGCGCCGTTCTGAAAGGTAACTAGGGCTTGGTCGAGTGGCGTCTTGCGGCGCAGCACCACGGCAGCACCGGCCGTCGCCGGGTAGACCAGTCGCAACCGCGAGCTGGACACCCAGTCGAACGGGGCCGGTGCGCCGCTGACCGTGACCTCCACGTGGGAGGCGTCGAGGAAGGGGATGTTGAAATCAAAATCCCGCTGCCCTGCCGCCGCCACGTAGGTGGCACGGGTCGCGTAGCTCATTCTTGGGAGAGGGCTTCTTTCCTAAAGCGCTGGACGGCTGCGGGCAGCTCGTCGGGGGTCGTGCCCCTCTGTTCGAGGAGGCGGATGTGGCTCTGAACCTTCACCTCCTGGGCGAGGCCTTTGTCCTCCTGTTGGAGGCGGGTCTTCGCCACGTCGGCGTACATCTCGCGGGTGTCGCGGATGGCCTCGACACGCTGGTAGTCACTCATGGTCCGCCACCGGGGGTTCGCCATGTGCGCCCGCAAGCGGCCGTCGAGCGTGAGTCCGCCGAGGCGGACTTCCTCGCCCATCAGCGCCTTTAGACGCTCCGAGTGCTTGGCGGTCAGCTGCACCCCGGCGATGGCGCGGGTGTCCCTCGGAGCCTCGAAGTTGAGGCGCGAGACCTCGGCGATCAGCTGGTCGTCGGCATCCTCGCCGCGCCGGAAGCCGGCGGTGCGATTGAACTCGACGACTTTGCCGAGGAGTGGGTCGCGTCGAACGGGCAGGGCGGCGGACAGGCCTACCCACGAGGCGCGGTACTTCTCGGCCAGGGTCTTGGCCTCGCGGATCGCGTCGGCGTCGCCCTGGGCGGCGTACTTCTGGAAGCCGCCAGCCGGGACCATGCGCTGCATGAGTCCGTTGAAGAATTGCTCGCGGCTGTAGTCGCCAGTCTTGGGGTCGGCCATGGCCGAGAAGTTCTGCAACGACTTTAGCCACGACTTCGACAGGACGCTGCTGGTGACAGCGTGCATCACCGCGTAGGTGTACTTCTCCAGTGCGCCTTTGGTGTGCTCCTTGTCTTCATCCTCGAAGCGCTGCTCCCATTCGTACAGGTCCGCGCCAAGGCCAAGCGGGATCGCCAGCGGGTCGATACGGCCGAATTCCCAGTGGTTCCCGCCGGGAAGGCGGATGGAGTACTGGGGACGCCCAAGGCGGGACGAGGACGTCGGGCCGCCGTCGTAGCCGACGACGTCGCCCTTGGCGGCGCGAGTGTACCCCTCGACGATCAGCATGGTGCCGAGCGTCATCCGGGCGATCATCTCGGCCGCCTCGGGACCACCGGCCGCGATGGTCTCGCGGGCTTCCCTGAAGAACAGACCGGCCGGGGTGAATTCCATCGCGGCGGACTCGATGATCCGCAGCGGGGTCTTCACGAACGGCACGATGATGCCGCCGGGGTCCATCTGGTTCAGGGCCCGGGAGGCCCCCTGGGCGACGCCGGTCTTCAGGTCGTCTTGGAAGAGGATGCGCCGTGCGTCGGCCTCGGCGACGGACTCGATGTTGGTCCGGTCCAGGGCCTCCTGGGCGAGCAGCTTGATCTTCCCGGCGTCCTGTTGGCCTGCGGCGACGAGCTGCTCCAGGCGGGTCAGCGTGTCGTCGGAGGCCTCGGACACCAGCTGCTTGGCCTGACGCTCGGCGAACGACGCCAAGTCCGTACCGGACTTGCCCAACTGGAGGCCCTGTAGGGTCGCCTGCCGGACAGCCTCGGCGTACCGCGAGGCGTCGAACACGGTTTGCCCGATCAGCTCGTCCGGCACGTCGATGGCTAGGACGCGAGCGCTCCGGCTGATCGCGCCGAACGTGTTGAAGGCCAGGCCCGTGAGGGACCGGAGGCCCGCCGTAAGGAAGGCCGCGCCGTGGTTGTCGCTGGCGTTCCAGGCGTCCACCGTGGTGGGCGCGATGTGCCAGAGGCGTTCGCGGGTAGCATCGGCGCGCTCGAACTTCGGACGGAGGTCGCCGAGGGTGGCTTCCTTGCCCAGCTTGTCGGCCTCCCAGACCGGGATTTTGCCGAACTGCCTTTCTACCCAGGAGGAGGCCTGGGTGAGCTTGGCGCTGGCGACGTTGGTCCCCAGGCCCTCGGTCGCGGCCCTGACCTCGGCGATGGACTCGCGGGCCAGGTACTGGGTTGAGCGGACGGTGCCGTGCCACAGGGAGGGCAGGAGGGAGCCGAGGTAGGCCCGGTTCGACGCGGCGGCGGCGACCCATTCCGGCGAGCGGAAGAGAGCGGCACCGAGGTGGGATGTCGAGGCCGCGATGATGTCGGACGTGATCATCCCCGCCCCGCCCAGGATGTTGAACGTGAAGGTGGCCGGCGAGAACAGGTTGGCCGACGTCTCGCGGAACACGCGGAGCTTGCCCACGATGCCGGAGTACTTGGTCGCGTCGCGGACGACGCGGGCCAGGTCACCGCGCTGCTTCAGGATCTGCTGGAGCAGCTTCGCGCGAGCGGCCGGGGTTTTGGCCTCGCCCAGGGCGGTCAGCCGGTCCTCGAAGGTCTTGCCGATCTTCGCGGTGGCGTCGGCCGGGTCTTTGCCCAGGACGCTCTTGATGCGGGAGATCTTGGCGAGACCCTGTCGAGACTCGACGATCGTCTGGAGAGACCGAAGTCCCCGGCCCATGTTTGACGCCGAGCCCCGGAAGGCGGCCTGAAGAACCGAGACGGTCTCCAGCTGCTTCAGGAACGCGATGTACTCAGGCGAGCCGGCGTCGGCGACGCGGGGTACGGCCTTTTCGGCCAGAACCACCAGCTTCTCCGCCTCACCGCCGATCAGGCCGGCGGCTGCGTTGGCGTACACATCCAGGTTCTTCGTCTTGTCGGCGAAGGTCTTGGAGATCGTCTTGATGTCCGACCCGAGGAACCGGGCGAGGACCGCAGTGGTCTCCGCCGTGCGGGGCTTGGAGCCGAGCTGGAGGGACATGGGCTCCGCCGCCGTGGCGATGCGGGCGACCCAATCGTGCAGGGCCTCCATGGCCTCGGCCGCGTTCGGGTGCTTGGCCAGGAACTTGCCGAAGTCGAGGCGGGCGGGGTTGACCCCCATCCGCTCCAGCATCGTGAAGCCACGGCCGGCGGCCTGGTCCTCAGCGAGCTGGCGCAACTCCACCTCCGTCATCCCCCGCACCTTGGCGTCCACGTCGAGGTGGACCCGCTCGAACTCGTCGAGCACGTCGGGGGCGGCGGACTGGGGCCGCTCGAACAGTTCGCCCTGGGTGCCGGCGGGGGCGTCCTGGGGAACCGAGGGGCCCTCGGGCTTAGCCACGGAAGGCGGCGGCTCGGCACCTTCGGCCAGGGTCTTGGCCCCGCCCGCAGCGTCGTCTTCGACGGCCTCGCGGATGGCGGCGGTGTTGACGTCCGGTTTCACTTCGGCGGCCCCTTCCAGGGCCTCCAGCTCGGCCTTCTGGACCTTCACCTTCCGCAGGGCACCGATCATGGTCCCGAGGGCTTTGAAGGCCCCATCGGCCGCGACGCCGACGACGCCATCGGCCGCCATGTTCTTGAGGCGGGCCTCGAACTCAGAGTCGTCCTGCTCCACCGACAGCGCGCCGACGAGATCGTCAACGTGAAGCATCTTGGAGATGGCCGCCTTCTCGATCCCGAAGTGCTCCGCCACGTTGGCCAGGTTGCCTTCGAGCGGGTCCGTCTTCTGGTAGGCGGCGACGGCCGACGCCAGGATCGGGCGGGACCAGGCCGCGACGTAACCCCAGCCCGCCATGCCCTCGGTCGCGACCATCATGGGCACGAAGTTGGCGGCGAACTCGGAGATGTCGCGGGTGATCTTAGCCCCGGTGCGCTCGGGTTCCTTGAAGAGGGTCGTCTTCATAAAGGCCCGGGCACCGTCGCGGTCGCTCTTGTAGGACTCGAAGCTCTCCGAGGCATTCACGAAGCGGTACTTGCCGTCGGCGTCGATGGTCGCGCCCCCAGGCAGGTGGATGCCAAGGGTGCTGTGAAGCGTGCGGTCGAGGCGAGCGCTGATGCTGTGGTCGAAGGTCTGCACCGTGTCCATCAGGCCGAAGATGCCGTCGGCCACACCCCCGGCCACACCCCGCCAGCCGTAGTCGACAGCCCTGGAAGGGCGGTCGGGCTTCTGGGCCGGCGGTCGGTAGGGCTCGGGGGTGCGGTTGGAGAGCACGGGCGTGCCTGGGGCCGGCTTCGGGGCGCGGAACTGGGCTTCGAGGCTCAGCTCGGGGTCGTCCGCCAAGGCGGCGTCGAGGTCGGTCAACAGGTCAGCCATGCGGCTCCTACTTCTTCTTCTGATCGGAGATGGTGGGGCTCATGTCGCGGGCGCGGGCTTCGGCCACGCGGGCGTCCACGAACGACTTCTGGAAGCCGCCAGCGGTCAGGCCGGCACGGAGCGCTTCGGCCGGCGAGGAGCCAGTCCGCAGGGCGCGGTAGAACGACAGCTGCGCGGCCTGAGACTGCTCGGCGAGCTGGGCGGCGGAGGGCCGGCCTGGCTGACCTGCGTAGGCGTTGCTCTGGGCGTAGATGTCCTTGAGCGTGTACTCGTAGTCCTGGGCCCCCACGCGGCTGACCACGCTCGCGTCACCCGGCATCTGGCCGATCTCCTCGGTCAGGGTGCGGAAGGTGTCGCCGTTGATCTTGCGGTCGCCGTAGAGCTTGGCAGCGGCGCGTTGAGCTTGAGCGGGGGACGCCCCCTTGGAGTAGAGCCCCACGAGAACGTCGTTGGCCGCCTTTACCGAGGCGCGGGCGGCGCGGGCCTCGGCCCGGTCGATCAGGGCTAGGCGGCGGTCCTCTTGGCCTTGTGCCCAGCTGATGTCTTGGCGACGCTGCGCGATCTTCTGGCGCTCCTCGTCGTCCCGGTGCTCCTGCACCCTGAAGAGGTCTTGCGCGTCCTGCGGCCGGATCGCGCCGGAGTCGATCTGCTGCTGGACGAAGGCCGGGGTGATCTTGAAGCCCTGCTGCACCTTGACCGCCATCGTGCCGAGCGTTGCGGCGGAGCGGTCGGCGGCGGCCTTCTCGTTCTTGGCGTCCACGATGCGCTTGAGGGTGAGCGCCTGGTCGCGGAGGGAGTTCTCCTCGGCGGTGCTCCAAGTGCGGGAGCCGTCGGCCTTGCGACTGTCGGCGGCCTTCAGGAGGAGGTCAGGGTTGTCCGTTTGGATCGCTGTGTTCACCAGGGCCGGGAGCAACTCGCGCTTGGCGGCGACCGGGTCGATCCCTAATTCCCCGGCGCGGGCGATCCCCGCCTCGATCGAGATCAGGCCTTTCTTCGCGTCGAGCGCCACCATGTCGGCGACGCCAGCCAGGCCCTTGGTTTGGACCTGCTGGGCGATGACCTGCTGGGCCTCGGCGTGGAGCCCGAGCCGAACCTCGCCGAGCGCCTGGTAGAGCGCGGTGTTGGCCTCGGGTGTCCCGTAGTCCTTCGCGGTCTTGCCGTCAGCCTCGAACAGGGCGGGTTTGAAGACCTCGTCCAGGGCGGCGTTCACGTCGTCGAGGTCGTGCTCGCCGTCGGCCATGAGGGCCTGGATGCGGAGCTTCGCCTTCGCTTCGAGATCCGACGCGGTGCGGCGGGCGGCCGACGTGGCGATGACCTGGGCGTAGGCCTCGGATTTCTTCGCAGCCTCGGCGTTGATCTTGCCGGTGGCTTCGTCGGCCACGGCCTGCTGAGCCTGGGCCTTTTCCTTCTCGAAGTGCTGTTGCTGCGTCAGGTCCGCCACGGCGGCGACCCCGTCGGTCACCATGCCCAGGGCGCGGCGGACTTCGTCCACGTCGTTGCCCCGATAGGCGCTGCGCATGTCGGCGCGGACCTGGGGGGCCGCCATGTCCGTGATCCGCGAGCGCGGCAGGACGGTGTCGGTGTTCTTGGTTAGGCGCTCGGCCGCCGTGCGGCGGGTCGGCGCACGGGCGAGATCGGCCACGGCTTATCCTATTTGGAGGTTGCGGCCGAAGCGGCCTTCTTGCTCGCGCCCTTTCGGGCAATCTCCAGGCTCGTCCCGGCGGAGTAGCCTTGGAGACCTGCGCTCGCGAGCCGGAGGCCCGCGCCGAGCAGGGTTGGGGATTGAACCCGCGAGTACATCGAGTTGGCCTCGGCGACGGCGGCGCGTTGCTGTGTCTCGGCGTTCATCTGGGTGCGCTCGCCGGCCAGCTGCTGCTGGGTCACGCTGTCGAGGAGTAGCGCCTCGATCGAGCCCGAGCCGAGCTGGACGCCTGACTCGCCGGCTGCGACCTTGATGCGGGCCTGCTCACGCCGGGCGGCGCGGGCGCGTTCGTTCAGCTCTGCGCTCTCGGCCGATTTGATCTCGGCCTCGCTGTTCGCGAGCTGGTCGGCGATGGCGGCGTTCTGGGCCTTGGCGGCCTTGACCTCGCTGATCACGGAGGCCGCAGTCGTGGCGACCGAGACCACCGTCATCGCGATCGTGACGGGGTCACACATGCGGATCGTACCTTGCGAAGGTGAAAAAGAGGCGGCCTTCACGGCCGTGCTTTGGGTGCGCCTCAAGCAGCCGGAAGCCGGACCAGCGGAGCCAGTTCATGGACTTGTCGTTGCGGGCGTCGATGTAGTTCCAGAGGCACGGATAGGTCCGGTGCATCTGGCGGAGATAGGGGCGGGTCGCCCGGGCGATGGTCATCGCGGCGCGCCGTTCGTCCATCTCAGGGGTGCCCATCATCCAGACCAGGCCGGAGCCCTCGCAGCCGGTCGCGGCGCAGCCGAAGACGGCGATGGGGCGGGTTCCCTTCAGGATCACCCAGGCGTGGTCGGAGAGCATGACGCTCGTGGTCAGCGAGACCTCGGGGTCGAGGTCGTGAGTGGCGGCGATCTCGTCCAAGTCGGACGGCCGCAGACGCCCCGCCAAGTCGGACACCCAGGCAACTGATTGCTCGGGGCCGACCTGGCGGAGGTCAACGAAGGTGATCATAGGGTGGCGCGGTTCCAGTAGAAGGCCTCCCACTCGGCCGCCAAGAAGGTCGAGCCGACGTGGGTGTCGTTGCTGATGGTGACGGTGGCCTGGGCCGCGTCGCCGTAGACCTGAAAGCTGTACTTGCCGGTGTGGAGCACGGGCTTGTTCAGTACGAGGTCGGAGGCCCCGACGATCTTTCCGGTGAAGTCCGCGACCTTGGCCGGGATCACCTCGCCAACCGTAGACTCCAGGCCGTAGGGGGCGACCTCCGTTCGGAAGAAGCCCGTCTCGCGGTAGCTGATGGTCCACGTGCGGAGCTGGAGGCGACCGGTGGTCACCGCCGTGCCGTCACCCTTGCGGGGGTACTGCTGGCTGAACCGGAAGCGGAACGTGTAGCGCCGGCCGGCGAGCACAGCTCCGGCGGTCTGGTTGCCCGGCACCTGAAGGATCGTGTTGCCGACCCAGGTGTACGATGCCGGGTCTATCAGGGAGAGCACGCGGTCGGCGAAGGCGGAGCCCCGGACAAGCTGGAAGTTCGCCGTGTCGGCCGCGTAGGGCAGATTGAACTGCGTCCTGTCGTTCTGCTGGATGTAGACCCCGGTCAGCGCCAGGCGGCGGTCGAGGTGAACCTCGCTCGGGGCGGCGGCCGGACGGGCTCCCGCCTGGAGGTTCAGGCGTTCGAGGTAGACCCCGTCGCCTCGGTCGATCAGCAGGTAGAGGTAGCCACCGAGGTACGCGCCGGAGAGGACCCGCGAGCCGGACCCGAGGTCCCACACGTGCCAGGCCGACTGCGCCTTCTCGGCGTCGCCGATCCAGTAGAACTGGTAGACGAACACCTTGTTGGGCGCGCCGTCGGTCAGGACGAAAAGGGCCTTGCGGTCGCCTGCTGGGATCAGGCGGTGGACACCGGCCGGCAGGTAGTTGGGTACATGGCCGGTCACGTCGGAAGCCGAGGTGGCCTCGCCTCCGGTGATGCGGGAGTACTCTTGGATCGTGGCCCAGCCACTGGCTTCGGTCGCGAAGTAGACCTCCGAGCCAATGGCGGCCATGCCGGCGCGGACGTTGACCTCATAATTCGTGGTCGGACGAATGGCGATCGAGGTGGCTGAAATGCCGGCCTCGCCGTTGGTCATCGAGAACTGCGTCTGGTCGGACGTCAGCATGATGCCGTCGGCAAAGGGCACGGCGTCGTACAGGATCGACACCTTGGTGGACGTCGCGGCCACGTCTTTGACGTCGCTGTCGAGGTAGTCCAGCACGGTCATGCGCCAGAAGTTGCCGAAGTCTCCGGCCACGGACAGAACCGCGTTCTCGTCGTAGATGAAGGCGAGGCAGTTCTGGTAGAAGAACACCTTGCGAATGGTCCGGCCTACGAACCCGGGCAGCGGGTTGTTCGTCTCGTCGCCTACACGGCGAGGGGCCCAGGAGAACGGGGCGAACACGAAGGAGCCGTCGAGCTGGCGAACCAGCGCATGGGGCATCGTGGCCGAGTCGAGCGCGTTGATCAGGCCCGGCTTCACCGTCTCGTCCCAGACTGCTCCGGTACGGCGGACGTAGTACGAGACGAAGCTCGTGGTCTCGTCGCCAACCACCCGGTAGACCGCGCCCTCTGCCGCCGTCGTCGGCAGCTTGTCGAACCGCTGGACCTCACCGGTCAGCGTCCCGCCCGAGGGGTTCACGACGTACTGGTAGGCCTTGCCCGGTCCATACGGATTGTTGAGACCGTCGGTGCCGGACGCCCGGTTGATCCAGAGGTAGTACGAGGGATCGGCGGCCTGGTCGGCGAGAGCCGGGGCCGTCTTGCAGACCATCTTGCGGTTCACGACGAAGGTGTAGTCGGCCACCGTGGTCATCGCGAGGTCTTGGGCGTAGTCGCTGACGCCGCCGAGGTAGGCCCAGCCGCCCGGGGCGCTGACGTTCTTCTCGTTGCCGGCCAGGTCAAAGACCCGGAGGCGGCCGTCGGCGGCCACGACGATGTACCGCTCGGTGGTGTCGCGGTTGATCTCGTGGACCAGGGCCCGGTCGGGGGCGGTGGTCAGAAGTTTGGCCACGTGCTCGGTCGGCGGGCGCTTGCCCAGGCCGGTGGCCAGGGAGGCCCAGCCGTTTTCTTGCAGCTCCAGCTGGTCCTTCGAGCGCACGAGCGCGGACTGCTGGCTCACCCCGTTGTACAGCGAGGGGAGCGTGTCGGTGTAGAGGCTCAGGGGAAGGTCCGACCCGAGCGCCCACTACGGTTGGTGTAGCGGCGCATGGCGGGGTTTTGGCGGAAGAGGTTCTTGTCAGACGACGCCATCTCGTCGCGGATCAGCAGGGCCCAGGCGCGCTGCTCGTCCTCGGCGTTGAAGCCGTCCAGCTCGTTGGAGCCGAGGATGCGCTTCTGGAAACGACGGGCGGCTGAGATGGCGATGTAGTTCCGGGCGGTCTCGGGCAGGTCCTCGAAGCCGAAGCCCCAGGTGACCCGGAAGTAGACCGGGGCGGAGAAGGCCCAGGTGTGGACGGCGGTGTCCCACATGGCCAGCTGGCCGCTGGGATGCCGGCGCTGGACTAGGCGGAGGTTGCGGTCCTCGGGGCCGATCTTCAGCACGCCGGCCGGAACCAGCAGGTAGCCGTTGATGTCGGGGGTGAGCGGGTAACCGGCGTCGGTGTTGAAGGCGAAGCCGTGCAGCTGGACGTAACGCACGACCTTGCGGAGTTCGGAGAGGGCGATGTTGACGTCGCCGATGCCGACGAGGGCGTTGACCGGGGCTTGGCCGATGGCCATCAACATCTCGTTGACTGCCTCCAGCTCCGTGAAGGGAGTCGTGATGGACATGGGGAAAGCTCAGGATGAGTGAGGAGGAAACGGCGGAGGATGACGGCGCTGCTGCTGTCGAGCGGCTGGCCGACGCTCAACGAGAGCGAGCTGACGCAGCCGCGATTGCCTGGTTCAAAGTTTGGACGCTGTCTCTCGCCGTAGGAAACGGGGCCGGCCTTCTGGCTTTGGGGTCGGCCCTCAAAGACGCGAAGGGTGCCCTGTGGTTCGCGCTTCTGCCGGCGATGTGGCTGTTCATGGTGGGTCTACTGGCCGCCGGAGCCGAGCCGTTCGCGCGAGCGCGCCTCCACACATTCGAACGCAGAAACTGGGGAAACCTCAGCCTTAGGATGGGCGGAGGCATCTTCGGGCCGGAGCCGAAGAAACAGTTGGCGGACCGGCGAGGCCTGAAGTTTTGGAGGACGGGAAGTGCGGCGTTGAATGCGGTCGCAGCAATCGCTTTTGCAGGCGGCATCACATGGGCGTTGGCGGCCATCACCTTCGGGTGGGGCTAAGGAAAAAATAGAGGGAGACCCCCAGTCGAAACTGAGGGCCTCCCCGGGGGTGGCTTAGGCCTTGGCCAGTTCCACGGCGCACTTGGTGCGCAGCGGATCGGTGCCGGCCATCTGGCGCGCCAGGATCAGCGTGCCCTGCTTTTCCGGCTGATCGACCACCTGGGTCGACAGGCCTTGGACCTCGGCGGTGGCCGCAGCCATCGGCGTCCAGACCAGACCCACGGTGTTCGTGAAGTCGGCGCGGTACTTCGCCGGGATCGCCGAGTTCGCCGTGTCGTTCACGCCGAAGGGCGTGATGTTCGACTTCAGGATGGTGATCTCGTCGATGGTGGTCAGGGCCATCTTGCGGATGTCGGCGGTGCCGCCGTTGACGTCGCGGTTCAGGTTCTTGTCCGATCGGGCGACCATGTACCACTGGGCCGGGGCCAGCAGGCCGTAGACCGGCATGGTGTCGATCGGGACGTCCTTGACGTCCATCGCCTGCTTGGCGTCCGAGAAGCCGTTGATCAGGGCCGAGGCGTCGGTCGCGTAGCTGGCCAGGGTCAGCTTCGAGCCGCCTTGGTCGCCCGTGAACAGGGGGCCGCCACGGGCCGCCTGGATGATCCGGCGCATGACGTTCTTGTCGTAGATTTTCGCCAGGACAGCGCCCAGCTCACCCGCGTAGGCGCCACGAACGTCGAAGTGGTTCAGCACCTCGTCGATGTCGGCGACGAAGACGCTGGAGACCAGCTTGTCGTCCGGCAGGATCGTGACTTCGGTGTGGGGGATTTGGTCGCCCAGGATTTCAGTGCCCGGGGTGTGGTAGCCGGCGGTGGCTTGCCAGATCGCAGGGAACTTGAAGCTCTTACCCTTCGACAGCGCCTTGACCATGTGCTTGTCGCGCATGGTGAGCTTCGAGGTGTAGGCAGTCAGCAGTTCGCCAGCGAACAGGTCGAGCATCAGCTCGCGGTCGCCACCGGTTCCGCCCTGCTTAGCGCCGGGACGGTTAGGAACGGAGTTGGTCAATCGGTTTCCGTTGAGAAGTGAGGAGTCGGGTTACGGGCCTCGGCTCCAGAGTCGCGCGCGTGGTCGGGGGTTGTCGGCGCACCGGCCCCCCGCGAGGATTGTTCTGGTATCGAGAGCCGGGCTTTCACCGGCCGCCCTCCGTGGCCACGGAGGTCACTCGTTCACGGCACGAGGGGCCGGCCCAGACGCGGGTCCGTCAGCGTTCAGCCGACGAGGGGTCTGGGTCTAAGAGAACCGCCCCGTGCTTTCGCGAGCGGGGCGGTCGGGTCAGAAGCCGCCGCCGAAGAATTGCGCACCGGTCACCATCGTGCCGGCCGCCTTCGAGCGCTGGATCTTCTCGGCGACGGCCTGGCGGAACGCCGGGTCGCGCTTGTATTGGTCGCTGCTCATGGCGGCGCTCATTTCTTCAGTCGAGCGGAAGACGTCGCCGGCAGCAGCCGGGGTCGGGCCCGGGTTGATCACCAGGCCCTCCGACGGGTTCGCGCCGTTGTACTTGCCGACCAGCCATTCGACGGCCGAGCGGGCAGTCTTCGGGTTGGCGACCGAGCTGTTGTAGAACTCCAGCTCGGCGTCGGTCAGCTTCTCGGCCGCCCAATTCTGGGCAGCGAGGAAGGTGTCCTTCCCACCGGCCGCCTCATGGGCTTCCATGCCTCGCAGGGTCTCGATGGCCTTCAGGCCCTCGAAGTAGAGCTGGAGGTTCGCCTCGGGCAGACCGATCTTCTTCGACAGGTCGGCCACGTCGGTGTCGGCCAGGGAGCCATCGGCGTACTTGGCGGCGACGGCTTCGATGGCCGCAACGGCCTCGGCAGCGGGATGTCGGCCCGACTCCGGGTCGGCTTCGGGACGCTTGATCTCGACCCCGGTCTGGTCGGCCGGCGGGGCGTCGGCAGCGGGCTCCTCTTTCGGAGCACCGAGCTTGGCTTCGAGCGCCGAGTAGCTCTTGGCCATGCCTTCGTAGTCCACCACGCCGGTCGTGGCGTTGTAGAACTTGGCCGGCACATGGTCCGGCTTAGCAGGCACCGCGGCCTTGCCCGGGTCGGCCAGGGCCGGCTCCGGCAGACCACCTTGGGCGGCGGCCTGTTGTTGGGCGACGTAGGCCGCCGGGTCAGCGCCAGGCGGCAGGGCCTCAGGCGGAAGCGACGGCGCTACTTGCGCAGTCTCGGTCATTCAGCGCCCGGGACGCTGGGGTCCACGTAGGTCGTCATGACCGCGCCAGACTCCAGAACCGAGGTGACCTTCGGGTACTCGCGTTGACCGAAGGATTGGACGACGTCGTTGGTTTCGAGGACGCCGCGCTCGACGGCCGGAGCGGCTTCGTCAGCCGAGGTGGGGGTTTTTGCCAAGGTTCTCACTCGGGGTTAGCGGCCGCGTCGGTCGCGGCCTTGATCATGTTCGGAGCTGCGGCCACGGCGGCCTGGCTCATGGCTGCGTTCTGCTGGTCAGCTTGCTGCTGCTCAGGAGACTTCAGGATGCTGTCCAGGCCTTCGACGGCGTAGCCCTCGCCGAGGCGCTTCAGGACTTCCTCGCCGTTGATGAACGACATGGCGACCTGCGGGCCCAGCATCTGGGAGGCATCGGCCAGGAAGGCGCGAATGCGGTTCACGGCGGCGGCCCGGCCTAGGGCGTCGAAGCCCGTGACGATGTTGGGGTGGACGGCCGACGGCAGGGCGGGAATGCGCTGCTGGCGGGCACCGATGTGGAGGAAGCGGCGAACCAGGGGTAGCTGCATCTCAGCCGAGAGCACGCTGTAGGTCCCGCCCAGGGTCGTCTCGAGTTCTTCCGCGACCATGCGGACTTCCTCGGCGGTCACCCGCTCGGCGTTGCGCACGGCGGAGGTGCGGAGGAGGAAGGCGTTTGAGACGCGCTGCTCCAGACGCTCGGCCAGCGTGGACATGACAGCCCAGTCCTGGGACTTCTCCAGCTGGAGGAATTTCACCTTTTCGTGGTAGCCCGACATGAAGGTGCCGCTGTCGGCTTCCATCAGTTCGTCGATGTCGATGCCGGAGTTCGGATCGACCATCCCGATGATGCGGGAGGCGACGGTGGCGAACTGGACCATCGCCTTCGTCAGGTCTTCCAAGGACAGGATGTCGCCGATGTACTCGGTGACGTGGGCCCGGCCGTAGTCGGACCCCGGGACCATAAGCCAGCGCAGGGGCATCCAGCCGGAGGCTTCCGCCGGGGCGGAGCCCTGGGAGCCGGGGACCACCAGGTCGTTGATCTCCTGGTGTTGCTCGACGCGGTCGCCGAGCCGGCGGACCACGGTGAAAACCTCGATCGGCTTCTCGTCGCTCGTGTCGCTGGTCGTGACCTTGCAGGCGGCCCGGACGTCCTCCGAGAGGACCGAGGGGAGCACCTGCTCGCGGACCACTATGGTCACGAAGTTGCCGGTGTGGTCGCGCTTGCAGACGTATTGGTCGAGCCGGAAGAACCGGGGGCGATCCTTGAGCGGGATGTGGACCAGGCCGTTGCCGGCGACGATCAGGTGCCGCAGGGCCTCGTTCATGATCGGGCGGATCGTGACCGCCTCCATCATGGAGTAGGCCGTGCCGGCGATCAGCGACATGCGCATGTTCGCCTCGCCCAGGTCCGCCCCGAGTTCACGGGCGGTCGCCGCATCGAGCTGGAGCCGGAAGAACGGGAGGTTCGGCGGGAAGAGGGCCAGCAGTGAACGGGCGGCCAAGCTGGCGACGCCTCGGGCGCTGACGGAATTGTAGGGCTGGACCGAGACGAAGTGCTCGTTCTGGCCTTCGTCGGGGATCATCCCGGGGATCGTGAGCGCGGAGGCTTCACGCGCCCGTTCCAGTACGGTGGAGCGGGCGGGGGTAAGGGCGTTGTACTCCGCCCTCGCGGTCGTCATCAGGGGGCTAGGTGCCGATCTTGTTGCCGAACAGGCCCCGGATGATCTTCAGCTGTGCGGCCTGGGTGGCGTCAGCGGTCGAGCTGGCAGGCTGGACCGTCAGGGGCGAGGTCGCGGGGGTGGTGGGGTTCTGGGTGCCGGCGGTGTTCCGGTCGATCCGCAGGGATCGGAGGCCGGTGGAACGCGATCGGATGATCGGGTCGATGCCGTCGAGGTAGGAGTTGCGGAGCACCGGGGTGTCCGTCTCGGTCGCGGTGGCGACCTTGGCTTTCTTAATCAAACACATCGGGGGCGTCCTCCCGGCGGCGGGAGGTCTCGTAAGCGTCTTGCATCGTCAGGTAGACGGCGCGCTGGGCGAGGTCCCAAGTCACCTGCCGAGGGTCATCCGTGGGCGAAGGGCGGGGCTCGGGGAACCGGCGGTCGAGATCGGCAAGGAACTGCTCGACGGTCTTGGGGAAGAGATTGGGTGAGCGGGGCGGCGGCGGTCGGCGGCGCATGGGCGTCCTCGAAAAAAAAGCCCCCACCGGTCGAGGACCAGAGGGGGCTTCAGGTGTGCTAGGGGAGAGAACCAGCAGTCGTCGCCTTTCAGGCTCCTAAGACCAGCACTAATTCGGGGCTGGCGGAGACCACAGGATCGGCCGGCCGTTCCACTCGTCGTGGCGGAGGATGCGGGCAAGACGTGCCTGTTTCAGCGCGTCCTTCTCCTTCAGGCCGGCCTTGGCGTAGGCCGAAACCACAGAGGCCCACGGGCTTTCGCTCGGGACCAGTTCCCAGGTGGTGCGGATCACGCCCTTGTTCGGGCCCCGGGTGATCTCCCGGTGGACTGGGGACCACTTCAGGCCCTCGTCGAGCAGCCGGGTGGCGATCACGTCGCCGGCCCCGGGGCATCCCGGGTAGCCGTCCGTGCTGTCCCCGACCAGCGTCTGGTACAGGTGGTAGCGATCGGCGAACTCGGGCGTGATGGTCTCGACCTTGGGGCGGTCGAGGTGCGGCCGGTACAGCAGGCACGGGATGGTCTGCATGTCCTTGTCCGCCGAGACGATGATCCGCTCCTCACCTGGGTGGGGTTCGGTGGCCATGATGCCCATGATGTCGTCGGCTTCGAGCCAGCCGCGCCGCTCGGTCTCGTAGTTCTCGGCCAGCCACTCCTTGATGTCGTAGAGGTGGACCGGCCGTTCACTGGTGCGGTTGCCCTTGTAAGTCGGGCAGACCCGCTTGCGGAAGTTGTTGAAGTCGTCCGAGAGGCAGATGACCGCCCGGTCGGCGTCGAGGGTGTCCATCAGGGCGTCGATGGTGTCCCGGGCGTGGCGCTTGGCTTCCTCGAAGTCGGCCACGGTGGACGTCTCGCCGTCGCCCCAGTCGTAGGCCTCCTGGGTGGAGGCGCTGGCGCGGAAGGCGATGATGTCCGCGTCGATGAGGAGGGTCCTCAAGAGGCCGGCACCAGCTGCGATGCGCGGACCTTCACGTGGACCAAGCGGCCCCGATCCATGTAGGTCGTGGTCAGACGACCGCGAGAGGCAAACTCCCGCATCAGCGCGGGGTCGCGGTCATGGACCGACACGTACACCCGGTCCACGTAAAGGCCAGGCTGCTTGCTCATTGGCAGGCCTTGTTGGCCGCTTCGAGCTTGGCCTCGTAGCCCTGGCGGACCTTGCGGTCGGCGTGCAGGGTCTTGGTCTGGGTGAAGATGTCCGCGCCCGGCTCCAGGGTGTCGAAGGGGAACTGCGGCTTCTCCACCCGCTCCAGGCGGCAGGCGACGGTGAGGGTGGGCTCGGCGGGCCGGTGGCCGCACCCGGTCAGGACCAGGGCGGCAGCGCCGAGGGCGAGGATGCGGCGCATCACTGGGCCACGAGGTCCACGAAGATGACCTCCACGCCGCGCTCGGCCTGCTCCTCGGCGGTCAGCTTGTGGTAGCCGTGCCGCTGCATGTGGCTGTTGTAGACGTAGGCCTTCTGGAGGTCGGGCGTGGACTGGCCTGCCCACACGTCGCGGCCGGCGGCGTAGTTGCCCTCGGCCCGGCCACACTGGGTTCGCGTGAAGCGGACGACGTAGTTCTTCAAGGGCGTTCCTCTCGGATGATGCTGTCGGTCAGCGCCTGGGCCGCATCGCAGCGGTCGGCGGGGGCCGGGGTGGGGAGTTGCAGGATGGTGGCGGCCTGCCGGTTCAGCCCGGCGGCGATGGTGTTGGCCTGGGCCAGCTGGGCCTTGGCGCTCTCGGCGCGGAGGTCCGAGAGTTCCTGGGCGTGGCGGATGTCCAGCTGGAGGCTGACGACCTGGGCCTCGGCCCTGTCGGCCCGCTTGCTGGCGGACTCCATGCCTGCCCCGAAGAAGCACGCGACGAGGACGGCGAGCGCCGCGACGGCCAGGAGGAACTTGTCGATCATGTGGGGTCCGTGAAGCTGTCGCCGTTCCAGTCCAGCCCGGTGTCCATGCAGTCGGAGCAGGCGTTGCCGGGCAGGCCGGTGTAGATGCCGGGGCCGCAGGACCGGCAGGTCTGGAGTGACGGGGCGCAGGCCTCGAAGTCGCCGAGCAACTCGTGCTCAGCGCGCAACTGGCCGCACCGCGCACAGCGGTCGAGGGGGCTCATGCGTCAGGTTCGTCCTTGACCTTCGCGCCGATGCCGAAGCCACCACCCGCGAAGATCGCGGCGAGGCCGGTGCCGAACTCGACGGCGTTGAAGTGGGCCTGGTTGGCGACGACGTCCCAGCCGGTGAAGGCTAGGACGCCGAGGCCGCCCAGGATCATGCCGACCCGGATGGGGTCGAAGCTGACGCCGTCACGGGTGGTGACGAGGTCGTTCAGGAAGTCGGGGAGCTTCATGGGTTGGCAGGAGTGCGCGTCTGCCGGCCCGACCGGGTGTGGGCCTTGAGGCCGATCCGGTAGAAGTCGGCAACACACTCCAACTCCTCTAGAGTGGCGTCGTTCTTGATGCGGTTCGCCCGGCGACTGACGACGATGATGTTGCCGGGGACGTACCCGAGGTCGGGCACGATGCGGTCGAGCGACGGGGAATTGTCGCAGCCTCCCTTCCGGCCGAGGCGGCGGAACAGCGGGATGCCCAGGACTGGGCAATGGGAGGGGATGACGATGTCGGCGGCGATGATCGTGGCCGGCACGCCCGCAGCTTTCGCCCGGGATCGTGCAGCGGTGACCATCAGCCGCCGGGGGTCGTCAGTGGGTTTCGGCCCAGTTGTCGCCGATGTCGAAGGCACCAGCGAGCGGGCAGCGGAGCCCGAACGCAACGCCTGCTTCGGCGATAGAGTCTGCCGCGATTTGACCTGCTTGTTGGGCAAGTTCCTCACGTACTTCGATTTGGAATTCGTCGTGGACGTTGGCGCAGAAGCCGTAGTCCACGCCGTGGACCCACCCCAGGGCCGTGAAGGCCCGGAAGCAGATGACCAAGGCCTTCTTCATGACGACCGCGCCGCCGCCCTGGAGCAGGGTGTTGAGCGCAGCGTGGGCGCTGCGGACGTGCAGCTCCCGGCCGTCGAGGGACTTGATGTAGCCCCGCTTGGCCTTGTCCTTGATCAGGTCCTGTAGCTTACCGAGGGCGGGTAGGCCTTCCTCGATAGAGCGTCGGGTCTTCAGCCCCAGGCGAGCCAGGGCTTTCTCACGGGGGTCACCCGGGGCCCAGCGCGCATTGAAGGCGGCGCGGCGGGCCTCGCTCATATCGTCGTAGACGATGGAGCCGAGCTTGAGATTTCCCGCCCCGTAGAGGTAGGCGTAAATCCACGTCTTGGCGTTGTCGCGCTTGTTCAGCCCGAGCAGACGCTGGTTGACGGTGTGGACGTCGGTGCCGTCTTCCTTCCGGCCGTTGGCGACCGTGTTGGCGTAGGCCCCGCCGTCGAAGCGGGCCATGTAGTGGCCCAGCATCCGCAGCTCCAGGCCCTCGGCGTCGCAGCCGACGAGCTTGAAGCCGGGGGCGACGATGAAGAGGGCACGGCAGGCCTCGCCGTAGAGCGAGCCGACCTTGGGCACCTGGGCGATGTTGGGCGAGCTGTGCGTCATCCGCCCGGTCACCGCGCCGTTGGCGTTGACCCGGCCATGGATGCGGCCGTCTCTCCTCACGTGGCCGAGCCAGGCTTGCTTGCCGGTGGCGAGCTGCCCGATCCGCTTATCGACCGTCAGGTACTCAACGAGGAGCTTGGCCTCGGGGTAGTCGAGGCCGTCCAGGGTGGTTTCATCGACCTTGGGCTTGCCGGTTTCCGTCAGCTCGACCGGGGTCCAGCCGAACAGCTTGATCATCCGGTCGGCGATGTGGTCGCGGGAGCCGGGGTTGAAGACGATCAGCTCGACGCGGGTGGCCTTGCAGCCGGCCACGTAGCCGAACTTCTTGTTGTCCCGGGCAGGGTCGATCAGGTCGTGACGGCCCAGCTTCCGCTTAGGCGCGTACCAGGGGAGGAAGACCTTCCGCAGCTCGTCGGAGAGCTGGGCGTGGCGAACCTGCAGAACATGGAGGAGGGCGTCGGCGGCGACCTTGTCGAACAGGAAGCCGTGCTTCTCCTGAAGCCGGATGATGCCCGCGACGGCGGTCTCCAGCTCTAGGGCGTCGGGCGAGAACCCCTTGCTGTCGATCTTGTCGAACAGCACGACATTCACGACGACGTCCTGCTCGCAGTACTCGTCCATGTCCGGCGTGAACCGGCCCCAGACGAAGTTGCGGATCTCGTCGCCTTCCAGGCCCAGGGCCCTGGCCTCGGCCTCCTTGGCCGGCCCGTAGTCGCCCTTGTATTCCCCGAGGCGGAAGCCCCAGGCCGACAGCTTATGCGTGCCGGTGAGGCGGTCGCGGATGAACTCCTCGGGCCGCTTGTTCTTCTTGATCGCGTTGGTGTCGATGTCGAAGAGGTTGGTCCAGATGACCCGGGCCTCGACGAGGGAGTCCCGCACCTTCCCTTTCGGTTCAAACCACGGGTAGAGCTTCTGGATCGCCGGGATGTCGTACCCGATGACGTTGTGACCGCCGATGCAGTCGGCTTCCATCAGGAGGACTAGACCCTCTTCGATGGTGCCGGCGCGCGGGGCAGGGGTGCCGTCGGCGTAGAAGCCGGAGTTGAACCGGCGGCGACGACCGGTGAGGCGGTCCACTACGTTGACGCAGTGGATCACGGTCATCTCTTCGATGAAGCCGTCGGCCTCGATGTCGAAAACGAGCAATGAGGCTCCAAAGAAAAAAGGCCGCCCCCGGAGGGACGGCCTTTGGTTGCGGTGGGGGTGGGAGGCGGGGCCTAGGCGGCCGGGCGCTCCTCCATCTCGATCAGCATTTCGAGGAAGTGGCGGGCCTTCTTCAGGTCTTGGACGCCGCCCTTTTTCCGCCAGCGGCTGACGTACTTGACGACGCTGCCTTCGATGAACGGCAGGCCGTTGGCGTGGATGAACTCCACCGGCTGGATGGCGCAGTCCTTGTAGTGCGCGCCACCGACCTGGGTGGTCAGCGCGCCGGCCGGGGCAGAGGGAGCGTCGGCCGGGGCGATCGCGAAGCGGTCGCTGGAGAAGCTCTGGGTGCGCCCCTCGATCTCCAGCGAGAGGCCGTGGGAGTTCGTCACCGTGAAGACCGTGTCCGCCGGCAGGTTCCACCGGGGGCCGGACGTCGAGATCGGCTGCGTGCAGACGACTTTGTCGCCGCGCTTGAAGTCAGAGGTCATCAGAGGTTTCCGTACTGAAAGGGCAGTCGTTGTCGCCGTCGAGCGAGCACTCGATCATCCGCCCGGTCTCCCGGTTGAACGTCAGGCCGAGCAGGGGGCCGACGGCCTCGCCATGCTCGCGGTCCTTCAGACCCCGGAGGGTCGTCGGGCTGTCCGGCTCTTGCTTGTTGCGCTCCAGGCCGATCATGGCGTGGGACCACCGGGCGATGGCGCGGCTCCCGGTGAAGTGCTTCTCCAGCACCCGGCCGCCTTCCTCGTGGGCGGTGCCCTGAGGGGTGGTGAGGTGGGAGACGAGGTGGATGGTGAAGTCGTAGGTCTCCACCAGGCCGCTCATGTCGGCCATGATGGCGTCCAGAGCCCGCCGCTCGTCTTCCTCGCCGGCCACCAGGGCAGTGAGCGGGTCGATGAAGATGTCGCGGACGCCCTCGGACAGGACGAGGTACTTGATGTTCGCCTTGACGCTGTCCCAGTCCTTCGCGCCAAAGCAGTCGATGGGAAAGAACAGGCCGTCGAACGTGTCGATGGCGGCGCTGATCTCCTCGTCCGTCACGATGACGTCCGGCTTGTTCAGGCGCTTGCCGATGGCCATGCCCGCCAGCGACCGCAGGGTCTTCGCGGGGTTCTCCTCGAAGAGGATCGTCCCGACCTTCCGGGGCGGCGGGATGGGGATGCCGAGATCGCCGTGGTCCTCTAGGAGGTCCGGCCGCATCGCGGTCAGCATCAGCTGCTTCTGGGTGGTGGTCTTGCCGGAGCCGACGCCAGCGCCCCAGGCGTAGATGTAGCGGCGTTGGATGCCGTATGTGCGCTGGGTCAGCGTGCGCCACGGCCAGGGCAGGCCCCAAGCCTGGGGCGCCAGGGCCTTCTGCTTGAGGTCGGCGACCGTGCGGATGCCGTCCGGCCGATAGACCTTGGCCCCGAACAGGGCGTCCACCAGCTCGGCCGAGCGGTTCGCCATGACCATCTCGCTGGAGTCCTTCAGCGGCAGCTGGGCGACGAACACCTTGCCCGGGCTGAAGAGGCCCACGACGTCCTCCACGGCCTCGCGGCCGGGCTTGTCCATGTCGAAGCACAGGACGATCTTCTCGAAGCTTTCGAGGAAGGCGGTGTGCTTGGAGAGGTCGCGGCGGGCGGCCGAAGCGCCGTTCGGGAGGGAGACCACGGGCCACCGAAGGCCGAGAGCCTGGGCCGCCGAGAGGGCGTCGATCTCGCCCTCGGTCACCACGATCATCTTGCCGCCGGCTCGGGCCTGGCGCTGGCCAAACAGGCCGGCCGCCTTAGGGTCACCGGCCCAGGTGAAGGCCTTCTCGTTGTCGCGCTTGTAGCGGACCTTCTGGGCGACGAGTGCGCCCAGGTCGTCGTAGTAGGGGGCCAGGTGGCACTTGCGGCCCTGGTAGGTCCCGATGCGGTAGCCGTACTTCTCGCACGTGTCGCGCGTCAGGCCTCGCGGAGAGATCGCTTCGATCTCCCCCGACAGTAGGTCCATGCGTCCTCTTGGGGATTGGGGGCGGGGGGAGGCCTCCTGGCCGTCCCCCCTCTTGGTCACACCGCAGGCGAAGCAGTGGGTGTGGCCGTCGCTGTACTCGGCGTTCGCATCCGACGATCCGCAGTCCCCACAGGGGACGTGGCGGACGAACTCGCTGTCCCCGTCAGCCACTAGAGGGCGAAGGCGGGCTCAGGCAGTTCGAGCTGGACGTAGAGACCGTCCACGCGGGCCGGGACGCCGAAGGCACCCGACAGCACCGCCTCGCGGTAGCGGTCGAAGCGATCCTCGGCATCCCGGCGGCGGAGAACTTCGTGGCCGGCGAGCGCCCGGGCCTTCTCGATCGTGTCGGTGGCGACGGCGAGGGCGTCCTCGGCGCGGCGCAGCTGGGCGGCCGGTACGAAGCCGAGGTAGCCTGCCAGGATCACGACGAAGCGGCGCATCAGCGAGCGCCCTTCTTCATGCGCCAGGCCGGCACCTTCCGGCGGCCCGCGCCGGCTGCGAAGGCTTCGAGCGTGACGGCGTAGGTCCCCGACAGGGGGACCTCGTCGGTGTGGGCGAAGGTTAGGGCCTTGGTGATCAGGGCATCGCCGAACGCGGCGCGCATGTGGGTGCTGGTGCGGACCAGCTCACGACCTTGGTTGTCGCGCTGCATCAGGCGGCCTTTCGGACAGACTTGGTGAGGAAGGCGGGCGGGTTCGGGAAGGCTTGCTTCCGGGCGACCAGCCGGTACTCGGCGAAGGGACGGCCCAGGGCGTCCTCGCGGGTCACCGTGATGATCTCGCGGCCCTCGGGGACGAGATGCCGATGGCTGGTGCGCAGGCGGCGGATCACCATGGGCAGGTAGAAGTAGCCGTGGGCGGTGTGGGCGGCGGCCGACGTGATGCGGCCGACGGTGATCAGGTGGTCAGCGACCACTTCGTTGCGGGTCTTGCTCATGTGCCTCTCGAAAATTCTATGGATTAACGCAAGTATCGGAGTCAGCTGTTCGCCCAGGCGATCAGGAAGGCGATGCCGATGATGACGAGAAGGGTGAGCGGCAGGCCGATCCAAAGCGGAGCGAGCACCCACCACCACGACCACGTGATGAAAGCGGCCAGCTTCAGGCCGATGAACAGGAGGGCCAGCAGGCCGCAGAAGGCGAAGGACATGGGGTTCTCTCAGGCTCACCAGCCGAGGCGCGGGTCTTGGAGGTAGACCTGAACCTGGCTGCGGATTTGGTTGCGGGGTTTGCGGCCGGCGGCCTTGGCGGCCCGGCTGTTCGACAGGCGGCCGAACCAGCGCCAGCCGGGGGCGTTCGCCGAGGTGCCGCGATGGAAGGCGCGACTGTCGAACCACACCAAGCGGTTCGAGGGGGCGTAGACCGACACGAGCGAGCACTCGGCCAGGGCGTTGGTGACGGCCTCGTCGTAGACGTCCCAGACATTGCGGTCGGAGCCGACGGGGACCTCGGGGAACGACCAGGTGCCGACGGCGAATTCGGTGGGCGAGACCTCGCCGCCGATCAAGGCCAGCACATGCTGGGCGTTGTCCGGGTTCGAGAGGTCGGGCTGGCCGTCGGGCCTGGTGCGCGGCACGTCGTCGAGGTGCCAGCCGGGGATGCAGGGCCACATGCCGCGCATCAGCATGTGGACGCGGGTGTCCAGCACCCCTTCGATCGCGTCGATGTCGGGGTTCACCGCTTCGAGGAAGGCCCGCGTGATCGGCCCACCGTTGTCGTAGGCGAACCGGGGCGAGGCGGAGAACAGCATGGTCTCGGCGGCGATCTCCTCCTGGGAGAACGCGGGGAGCGAGGCCCCGACCCTGAACTGGGAGAGGCCGGTGAACGTGTTGGTCATGGTTTCCTTCAGGGTCGGGGGTGGAGCTAGGTGTAGGCGGGGTGCTCGACCGGGTGGCCGGCGTACCAAGTGCCGGCATCGAAGGTCGGGCACTCCTTCAGCCACTCGCCTTTGGTGACCTTGCCGTCGCGGTTGCGGTCAGGACTCAGGTCGCGGTGGCCGAGGATCACGGCGTCCGGGTAAGCGTGCTTCAGGCTGTCCAGGGTGTGCCGCAGGGCGGCGTACTGGGCGTCCGTGAAGTTGGCTTCGGCGGTCTTGCCGTCGGGCTTGACGCCTCCAACCATGCAGATGCCGAGCGAGCGGCTGTTGAAGCCCTGGACGTGGGCACCGGGCACGGTGTCGGCCCGGCCCTTATCGACGCGACCGTCACGCCGGATGACGTAGTGGTAGCCGATGTCTGCCCAGCCCTGTTGCATGTGCATCTGGCGAATTTCCTTCGCGCCGATGTCGCGGGTGACAGGGGTGGCCGAGCAGTGGACGACGAGGAAATCGACGCGCTTGATGGGCATGAAGTTCATGCGGCTCCGTACTGGATGATGACGGCGGTGTGCGCAGGCTCGCCCTTGGCGGCCCAGCGCTTGGTCGTCCGCAGGTCGTGGACCTGGGTGTCGTCCTTCCAGACCATCTCGCTCGTCGTCAGGGCGTCGAGGATGGTCTTGGCGAAGTTGTCCACGTCGCCCTTGGGGGCGCGGAGCTTGGTGGTCTTGGGAGGCGTCGCGACGCTCTCCACGAAGATCGTGACCGGGGCCACGAACAGGTCGTCGCCGACCCGCTCGATGGTGCCCTTCACGAACTCTGCGATCTGCGCCTTCAGGTCCACATAGGGTTTCTCCATGTAGACCTGGGCGAACTTACCGATGACCCGCACCCTAGGGCGCGGGCTCGGCATGGGCTCAAACGGCAGAACGAGTTCGACCTTAGAGGTCATCGTCCTCGCTGGGGTCGCGGTCGCCGGTCGAAGTCTGGTCGGCGGTGTCGGCCACGCCGTCGGTGATGTCGTCACCGTCCTCTTCGTCGAAGCCGTAGTCGGCCCCGCTGCGCTCGCCGAACGAGGACAGCTTCAGGATTTGGACGGCGTCCAGGCGGAGGGTCACGTTGACGGACTTGGTGTCCTCCTTCAGCGACGCCCACGGCACGACGAAGCACTTCAGCACCGAGCCGCCACCGATGATCGGCGGGTTCTTCAGCTGCTCGCGCTTGGAGTTGAAGTACTTCGGGACGAGGAAGTAGGTCTTGCCGTCCTTCCGCGAGACCACGCGGTGCTTCATGGCGACCGTGATCAGCAGGCGGCCGGTTTCGTCGCCCGTCTCGTTGTCGATCTCCGGCTTGCAGACCGGGCCCTTCACCATCTGCTTGGCGACGGCCATCTTCTTCTGCTCGACCAACTCGGCGTACTTGCGGTCGAACTCGGCGTCGCGGATGGCCTCCAGCTTGGTGATGAAGGCCTGGACCTCCGGGTCGTCAGCGTCGAGCGCCAGCTTGGTGTGGAAGCGGCCGTCGGCGTTGTACTTCGTGTCGGCCTTGTTCAGGTGCGGGTAGATGGCGACGCCCTTCGGCGTGCGGATTTTCTCGTCGTGCTTGCTCAAATGCGTTCTCTGTTCTTACGCAAATTTCAGGTGTAGGGGCGGAGGTTCGGCAGGTGGTCGCGGCGGTAGACGACGAACTTGCCGGTGGGGCTTTTCAGGACGGCCTGCTGGTCCGAGAGGGCGACCAGCTCGTACTTCGAGTTGGTGGGGCCTCCCCAGGTGACGGCCATGCCGGGCTCCAGGCGAACGGCCCGGCGCACGGTGCCCTTGAAGGTGCTGGTGCGGGCCAGGTAGCCGATCGGGCCGCGCTCGGAGCGGACGCGGACGTCACCCTCCCCGTCGGCCGGGGCCAGCACCTCGAATTCCTCGACGACGGCGACCTTGTCGCCGACCTTCAGGGATTTGAGGTCGATCGCCTCGGGGCCCTTGACCCACTGGGTGCTGGCGACCTTCGGCTGCGGCGCGGCGACCAGGGCGAACCGGTTGGCGTAGAAGTAGCCCGTGCGGTCAGCGAGGTTGACGTAGGCGATGCCTTCATCGGTGAACGCACGGGACACGACGTACTCGACGTCGCGGAAGATGCGCTCGGTCGGGCCGTTGAAGGTGCTGTTCGCCCGGGTACAGCGGACGCGGTCGCCCGTCTTGAAGGGGTGGGTCATAGGAACTCCGATGTCGGGAGGGGCCGGCTAGTGCCGGGCGTTGACGCGGTCGATGTCGCGGTCGAGCTGGGCTAGGTCGTAGCCCTCGGCAGCTAGGCGCATCTGGGTGTCCGATGAGACGACGCCGTCGGTGCGGTGCTCCAGCACGGCGTCGTTGAACAGGCGGCGGACGTACTGGTTCATCGGGCGACCACCACGGCCCAGAGGCTCGCGAAGGTGTCGCGGACGCCCCAGCGGCTGCGGAGCACGTAGCGGTCCAGAACGGGCTGGACGACGCGGCTGCTGAAGCCCTTGATCAGCGCGCCGACGCCCTCGCCGAGGACGTAGAGGATGGCGAGCGGGACCATGAAGGCCAGGGCCAGGGTGTAGATCGCGATGCCGCGCAGGGCGTAGGCCCGGGCCAGCATCTTGAAGTCCCGGCGGTAGACGCGGGTGTACCAGTAGATGTCGAGCATCCACGGGCCGACGTCGATGTAGAGGCCGTTGCGGCCAGTCGAGATGGCGAGAACGCAGCTGCTGTCGGAGCGGCCGGCGTTGATCTCGACGTAGGGGTAGCGGAACTGCATCAGCGGTCCTTTCGGGCCAGCTCACCCGCCGCGTAATCGCGGATGGCCTGGACGTGGTAGGAGAAGGGGCCCTCGGCCTGCGCCATCATTCGGCGGGCTCGCTCGATCTCTTCGTGAGGGTCGAGCCGGAGGGCGTCACAGGTGACGGCGGCGGCGAGCATCAGGGCCCGAACTTGGTCGCTCGGGTTGATGTGCTGCATCCGGTCGATGATGCGAAAGGCCGGCTCCCGAAGGATGCCGACCTCGCTTGCCGTCCGAACGCGGTCGGCGATGCCCTGCATCAGCCGATCGTCAGGCGGTGGGTTGCGCTGAGCTTGAAGCCGGCGCCTTCAAGGGCGCGGCGTTCGGCGAGGCTCAGGGCGTACAGGTAGAACGTGCCACTGCCCTGGCCGATGTAGCCGAGGGCGATCTTCTGGCCGCTCACGGTCGCCGAGAGGGCCGCGTCGCCGTCGGCGTCTACGGCCAGGTCCAGCGCTACCACGTCAATGGGGGTGGTGGGGGTGGCGAACTTCATGGGTCTCTCCAGGGTCGAAAGCGTGTTGCTCCTAAGGGCAGCACTAATTGCGAGTGCGTCAGAGCATTAGATGCTTTTACGCAAACATCTCACGCAAAGACGTAGTCCGAGCGCAGCACCTCCGAGAGATCGAGGGTGCCCAGCGGGGGAAGCTCGGGGATCAGTTCGGCGATCTCTGGTGGGAGCTGCGCCATTAGCTCGTCGCGGAACCGGGCCAGGACGTTTGGGGTGTACTGGGCCACGAAGGTCTCCTTCAGGATCATCGCCAGGTCGGCGGCGTCGGCGGCGTGGGTGCCGAAGCTGTCGTGGATCACGGCGAGGCTGATAATACCTGCTCTTACGCAAGTATTGGCCACGGCCATGAGGTGGGCAGCATCCATCGAGTGGACGAAGTTGGGCGCGATGCCGTTGACCTGGGCGTTCCGGTTAATCCCCTCCGCGTGGACGGCGGTTACCAGCTGGAGCCGCTTGGCTCCGATGAAGACGTTGACCGTCTCCGAGGCCGTCGCTCGGTACATCTGAAGGACCGGCAGGCCCATGGGGGTGGTCCACCAGATCGGCTGGCCCGAGGTCGTCGCGATCTTCGCCGCATTCCGCAGCCACTCCATGGCGCCCGAGGCGGCCACCACGGTCTGCTGGATGGCGTCCCACATGACGTAGGAGAGGGCCATGGCAGACTTGTAGTTGTCCGCGCCGGCCAGGTGGGGCAGCTCCGCCTTCTTCGCGTGCTCCTTGTCCACCTCGCGCAGGGTTTGCAGGATCATGTCGTGCATCCCGAAGCGCGTCGCCGAGTAGACGTAGGTCATGCAGGGGCGCTTCGCGATCTTGCGGCTTACCTTCCCGCCGGCCCAGGCGCGCAGTTCCTCCGAGGTGGAAGTGTCGGCCATGGCCTGGGCCTTGGCAGCGACCTGGGCGTAGACGTCCTGCGGCTTGTCGGACGGCAGCAGGTTCACGGCGGCAGCACCGACGGGGTCGCGGAGCATGGCCGAGAAGTGCTGGAGCCCGGAGTTGGAGCCGTCGAGGGCGATCGGGGTGTGCGAGACGTAGTCCCCGCCGTCCTTCATGTACCCCGCCCAGTCCACGCAGGCGGCCAAGGCGCACCAAGGGCTGTCTGCCGTGGTCCAGAACCGGGCTCCGTCGAGCGGATCGTCGGCGCTGTCGAGCAGCAGCTGGGTGTTGGCGAAGACCCAGTCCACGCGATCCTTGAAGCTGACCTTGTCCACGCCGAAGAGGTTGGCGATGTGGACGGCCAGCCACCAGGCTCCCGCGTCGCCCAGGGGCTTGCCCTCGGCGAACTGGAGCAGCGCCTTGCCGCTGTCGTCGGCCTGCGGGTGCGGGCCGCCGGTCGGGATCGGGTAGATGCGGCCCCGGAAGTCCAACTCGTGCGGGAAGTAGATCGCCGCCTCGGCTTCGAACTTGTCGGCGATCCACAGGCGCTGCTGGAAGGACAGCCGCTTGGACAGGGCCATAGCGTTCGCCTGGTGGACGATCGCCGCCTCCCGCTTCCAATCCTTCAAGAGCGAGGGGTCTTCCTCCATGCCCTCGGGCTTGGCCGGCAGTGGGACGTCGTCCCGACGGGGCAGGCCGCCCATGTCGCCGCCGCCGTCCCAGACCTCCCGCATGACCGACAGGACGGTCTCGTTGATGCGCCAGGCCGTGTTCTGGACGGCATTGACCGCGTCGTAGACGGGCTTCATGTCCACGTTGCGCAGCTCGGTATGGTACTTGTCGTTCCACTGCTTGACGAGCCGCAGGCCGGGCCGCTTGGTCAGGTAGCCGCCCCAGAAGGGCGTGCGCCAGGCGCGGGGACGGACGACCATCGGCAGGTGGATGGGCTCCAGCAGTTCACAGCGGGCGTGCTGGCGCTCCAGCCACCCGGCCAGGGCCTCGGTCGGGCGGAGGAAGTAGGTGTCCCGGCCGGACTTGTTGGGGCCCAGCTCCATGACGAAGAGGTCCGACGACGAGATGAACAGCTCGATGGCCTTCAGGCCGATCTGAAGCTGCTCGGCTTGGGGGACCTCCAGGCGTGCGCCCTCGTTCGCCATGATCTCCTTGATGGCCTGGCGCTTCTTCGACGAGGAGCCACCCTTCTTCTGGGCCTTCACCAGGCCCTTGAAGCCGGCCTTGTTGGCGGCCTTCAGCTGGACCATCTCGATGTGCTCGATGATGGACGCGGCGACGGCGTAGGCCGTGGTGGTCACAGGCAGGCGCGACGCGGCGGCGTTCACGACAACGCGGCCGGTTAGGTAGGCGGCCTCTTGCGCGCCGGCCAGGCACAGCACGCGGTAGGCCTTGGGCCGGCGGCCTGCGCCGCCTTCGCGGACCCGGTCGAGGAACTCGGTGATGGCGGCGGCGGCCGGCTCCAGGGCCAGCTTGAGCAGCTGACGGCCGGGCGGTAGCTCCGCCTCCTCGATGACCGAGGACGTCTCGGTGCGCCAGGGCAGGGGGCGGGAGGATTGGTATCGAGCGGCCCCGAGCGCGCGGCTCTCGTTTTCCAGCTCCAGCTGGCGGGCGATCAGTTCTTTCAGGGTCTCTTGGGTGTGAACCACGGTGCTCTCCAGGCATGAGTCCGCCATCCCGTCGGCTGGTGGGCCGCAGGTGGCTTTTGGTTGGACTTTTGGTTTGACCTCTGGGTGGGCCTTAATCGGCCCCCTAAGGGCAGCAGTAATTAGGATTGCGTGAGAGCGTTAGATGCTCTTACGCAAACATCGGTTACGGATCGGGTCGAGGGGGGAACATGCGTCGCTGCCAGATAGTTGCGTTGACGCAAGTATCTGGTCCGCAGCGTGGGCGCAAGGGCGCTTTGCGGGTAGGGGTTAAGTCAACGGGCCGAACGCTGCCCGTCTCCCGAAGGTATCAGAATAGGGCGCGCACCGCGTCCCAGCCCTGGGTCAGCCACAGCGATCCAAGAGCGAAGCCCGCGATTACGAGGGCGGCCCCGGCGATCTCAACTAGGTGCTGACGAATGGGCGTCACAGGGTGCCTCGGGGGTGTGCCTGAGGCCGGCTCATGGTGTGCCGAATGTGCCAGGAAAACCCCCGGCACACCCTGTTCGGCACCGTGCCGACGGCCCAGTAGGCCGAAAGCGAGGATTTCTTCAATGAAATCAACGCAGAATTGGCGGAGAGGGTGGGATTCGAACCCACGGTGCCCTTCCAGGCACGCCGCATTTCGAGTGCGGTACATTCGACCACTCTGCCACCTCTCCAGGGGGTCTTCGTGGCTGGCTTGGGGCCGGCCTTGAGTGAGGGCGGGATACCTATCCGCGCCGCCGAAAGAGCGCAAGAGGCTCCGGTGCGCTTTTCTGTCTCAGGGCGCAATTTCCTGCGTCGGGCGGCGGCTTGATCCGCGTCCGGACCGTGGCGGCTCAGGCTTTCGGGTAGAGAACCATCTGGGTGCAGCGGAAAAGGGCGATGGTCTTTCCCGTGCCTTCGGCCGTGACGACGGCGTCCCAGACCTGGGTGTTGCGGCCGCCGTGGATCAGTTTGGCCTCGCAGGCCACGCCGCCGTCGCGGGCGGTGCCCAGGAAGTTCGACTTCAGCTCGATGGTGGTGAAGCCGGTCGCGCCCTCGGGCAGGGAGACGACGCAGCCATAGCCGGCGGCGCTGTCGGCCAGGGCGATGACGGCGGCGGCGTGCAGGAAGCCGTTGGGGGCCATGTGGTGGCGGGCGACGTCGAAGCGGCCGCGCACCAGGCCCGGCTTGGCCTCCAGCCATTGCAGGCCCAGGTGGTCGGGCAGGCTGCCGGCCTGGACGGCGGTGAGGTTGGCGCTCTGGTCGTCGGCCATGGCGAGGCCTCCTAATGCTTCACGTGCGAAGTATTAGGCGCGCCGAGGGCGATGAAGGCAAGTCCGTTTTTAAAGCGAACTGATATTCCGCGACGGAAAGCGAACGCCGGCCTCGTCGGGATAGGGCAGCTTGCCCGAGCGGACGGCGACATCGAGGGCGGCGATGGTCAGGGCCGAGGGGGCGGGCTTGTCGCCGGCGCGGCGGGCGACGAACTCGGCTTCGGCCACGGCGTCGCCGGCGTCGGGATTGGCGGCCTTCTGGGCGGCGACGGTCGTGTCGGCGGCGGCGACGTCTTCGCCGGCCCAGCTCGACAGCAGGCGGGTGTCGTCAGGCAGTGAGAGCAGCTTGCGGGCGTCGGCGAACAGGCCGGCCGCATCGGCGCCGGGGGCGTCGCTGTCGGGCAGGCCGGTCGCCAGGCCAAGGGGAAGTAGCGCGTCGCCGACGAAGACCACGTCGCCGGCCTTGTAGGCCACGGCGCCGGGCAGGCGGCCGGAGAGGGCGATGGGGTGGAACTCGATCCCGCCCATGATCAGGGGCTCGTCGTCCTCGCGGGCCAGCTTGTCGAAGTCCCAGCCTTCCAGGTCGACGCCGTCGGCGCCGAGGGCCGGAACCAGACGCTGCAGGCTTTCCAGCACGTGGGCGCCGATGGCGACCGAGGCGCCGGTCTCGTACTTCAGATGGCCGGCGGCCGACAGGTGTCCGGTGTGGACGCCGGTCTCGAGGATCCAGGTCGGGCCAAGGTCCTTCTCACGGATGTCGGCGATGATGCCGTCGACGAAGGCGGTCGAGGTCTCGCCGGTGGCCGGGTCGAAGTCGAGCACCGGATCGACGATGGCGCACAGCAGAGTGGCCGGATCGGCCACGAGATAGGTCACCCGCCCCGTGGCGGCATGGTGATACGCAGTGATGTCCGGCTGCATGCTTACGCCTGAAGGTCCCCGATTGCCCGGCACCATGACGGCAAGCCGTTAAGCTTCGGCGAACGCCGGAACGGGAGTCTTACGGACGGTCGTCGATGTCGCAGGGGCGCTGGGCGCCGCGCATCTCGGTGGCCCACAGCGGTTCGATATAGCGGCCGTCGTCGGCGCGGAGGCCGCTCGCACAGCGTTCGGCGGCCGAACCGCGACCGGTCATGTCCAGCGACAGGGCGATCGACTGGCTCTTGCCGCCGCGACCATAGCCGTAGGGGCCGTAGCCGAGGCCGCCATAGCCGTATCCCCCATAACCGTAGCCGTCGTAGCCATAGCCGCCGCGGCCGTTCTTGCCGTACTCGGTCTGGCTGACGGCGACGCCCAGGGTGCCGGTCTCGCCGACCGGATAGTAGGCGGTGACGCCCATGTGGCGATAGCCGCCGGTGCCGACGCCGACCTCGACGCTGCCGTGAATCTTGCGCTTGGTCGGACCGTCCTCGTCGGCGCGCGTCAGGTTCAGCGGGCCGCTGCTGTCGTCGACCGTCTTGACCGGCGAGGCCTTCAGCCAGGCGTCGATCTGCTCCTGGGTGGTGAGCGGACGGGTCGCGGCGGGCGCGGCCGGAGCAGGCGCGGCTTCGGCCTGGGCTTGAGCCTGGGTCGGGCTCGTCGTCGTCTTGGCGGTGGCGACCACCTCGTCGTCGGCGCCGGCGGCGAAAGCCATCACGGGCGCGGCGAGCAGGGCGAGTGCGGGAACGAGGCGGGCGGCGAGGGACATGGGACAAATCTCCAGCCCTGTACCGATAAGCGGGCGGCGAAGCTGAATTAGGGCGCGAATATTGCTCGGACGCAAGGCGGTTCAACGCTTTCGGCGGCGCGCCCGGCTGGCGCTTTCCGAGGTCCAATACTCAGGTGGGAGCTCGAATTTGCCGCGCTGGTCGAACGCGCGGTCGCCGCGCAGGGCGCCGGCCCGGAAGAGACGCCAGCCGCGCCAGGCGACGAAGGTGACCCAGGCCAGGGAAGCCGCCGCGACGATGATCCAGCCGGCGAGCGCCGCAGGTGGAGCCAGGTGCGGTCGCAGGAAGGCCATGGCGAGCACCAGCAGGCAGACCGGCAGCGGGGCGGCGGCGGTCCGCGGCTTGGCCAGTTCGCGATCCACGAAGCGGCGAAAGCGCAGGTAGGTGCGGCCTCTGGCCATCGGCTACAGCGCCTCCAGCCCCGCCTCGACCGCGGCCATGTCGGGCGGCAGGGGCGTTTCGAAGCGCAGGGTCTGCCCCGTCACCGGATGGACGAAGCCGAGCAGGGCCGCGTGCAGGGCCTGGCGGGCGAAGGCGGTTTCGGTCAGCACCGCCTTGACCGGGGCCGCCGGGGCGCCGGCGCCGTAGATGGGGTCGCCCAGGCACGGCGAGCCCTTGCTGGCCATGTGCACGCGGATCTGGTGGGTGCGGCCGGTCTCCAGTCGACAGGAGACGCGAGCGGCCAGGGGCTTGGCCCCGTCGCCGCCGAAGGTGCGCTCGACCCGATAGTGGGTGGTGGCCTCGCGGCCGCCGCTCTTCAGAACCGCCATCTTCTTGCGGTCGTGCGGCGAGCGGCCAAGGCGCGTCTCGATCGTGCCGGACGAAGGCTGCGGCGCGCCCCGCACCAGGGCGACGTACATGCGGTCGATGTCGTGGGTCGCGAACAGGGCCGACAGGCCGCGATGGGCCGCGTCGCTCTTGGCCGCGACCATGACGCCGGAGGTCTCCTTGTCGAGCCGGTGGACGATGCCGGGCCGCGCTACGCCGCCGACGCCCGACAGGCTGTCGCCGCAGTGGGCCAGCAGGGCGTTGACCAGGGTGCCGGTCTCGCTGCCGGGGGCCGGGTGCACGGCCATGCCGGCCGGCTTGTCCACCACGATCAGGTGGGCGTCCTCGTAGAGCACGCTGAGCGGGATCGCCTCGGGCTGCGGGATCGCCGGGGCGGGCGGCGGTTCGACGACGAGATAGTCGCCGGCCTGCGCCTTGGCCGAGCCATTGGTGACCGGGCGCGGCTCGCCGTCGGCGTCGAGGCGGAAGACCCGGCCCTCGGCCATCAGGGCCTGCAGCCGGGCGCGGGAGAGTTCGTCGAACAGAACCGCCAGGGCCTTGTCCAGCCGCTGGCCGACCAGGTCGCCCGACAGTTCAGCCGTCAGGCGCCGTTCGCCTCCAGCGGGCGC
>NZ_QHJY01000064.1 GCF_003185805.1 Caulobacter sp. D5 | reverse complement strand
GCGCCCGATCCCGCCGCCGCGGTCGATCGCCTGTACGGCCGCGCCGCCGAGGCCATCAACGCCCGCGACTACGCCCTGGCGCTGGAGCTGCTGCAGCTGGCGGCGACCCGCGCGCCGGCCGACGTGCGGGTGCTGAACGCTCAGGGCGTGGTCTACGACAAGCTGGGCCGCTTCGACCTCAGCGCCCGCTACTACGAACGGGCGCTGGCGGTCGATCCGAGCTCGCGCATCGTGCTCAGCAACATCGCCTATTCCGCCAGGCTGCAAGGCCGCGAAGTCGCGCCGGGCGTGCTGCAGGCTGCCGCGCCGCCGCCGGCGACACCCCTGGCCGGCGGACCGCCCGACGACGTCGCGCCGCTTCCCGGCGGCGGATCCTGAGACTGATCCAGGAGACCTGGGATGGAAATCGACTTCGTCCGCTTGGCTGGCTCCATCGCCTATGCCGGCTTCTTCGTGGCCGCGGCGCTGTGGGACATGTGGAGCCGCAAGATCCCCAACTGGATCCCCGCCGCCCTGCTGGCCCTGTTCCTGACGGCGCAGTTCCTGTTCTGGCCGGCGCCCGACTGGCTCTCCAGCCTGATGGCCTTCGGCCTCGTCATGCTGGCCGGCGTGCCGATGTTCGCACGCCGCCTGATCGGGGCCGGCGACGTCAAGCTGATGGCGGTCGCCGCCCTGTTCGCCGGCATGGAGAACCTGCTGCTGCTGACCATCGCCACCGCGATCGCCGGCGGGGCCCTGGCCCTGGTCGCCCTGGTCGCCCGTCCCTACGCCGTGGCCATGCCCGGCTGGATCCGGACCCGGGCCGGCGTGCCCTATGGCGTGGCCATCGCGGTCGGCGCCCTGCAGGTCGGCGTGGACTCCGGCCTGCTGGCCGTCAGCCATCGCCTGGTCCACCTTCAACTCTGAAAGTAGTGAAACTGCATTTCACTGCATTTACAGAGATATCGCGCGCCAGGAGAAACCGCGACGACGCGTCTCGATTTGATAGCGTTGTCTTCTCCACATAGTCTTTTTAACTACCCAATGCAGGGTATGCGACGCCCCACGAAATAATATCAAATCAATTACACAAGCCTTCAGTGTCGAAATTAAACAAATCTGTTTTTGAATTGCAGCAGTCACAATCCGTGGATGCAACGCAGACCTAAAGCAAGATCTTGTTCTCGGGGACTGGAAGGCGACCAGACGGGGCGTCGCACATGGGACTGATCAAGATGATCGAGGTGGTGGATTCGGAAGTCGAACGCGGCGTGTTCGAACCGCACGTCGCCAACGCCATCCTCAACCTGCTGAATTTCGGAGTCATCGTCTCCGACAGCGAAGGCTGCGTCTACGCGGCCAATGACCTGGCCTGGAGCTATGTCGCCCACGGCGACGGCCTGTCCGAGAAGGGCGGGCTGCTGACGGCCGAGAACGGCTTCGAGTCCGAGGCCCTGCACAACCGCATCGCCGCGGCCGTGCGCCAGGGCCGGTCCGGGGCCATGCTGATCCACCGCTCGCGCAGCCAGAAACCCCTGGTCGTGCTGGTCGAACCGTTCAGCACCGACGACAGCGGCTTCCGCTGCGCCCTGGTCACGGTCCGCGAGGTCGGCCGGGCCTCTCCCCGCATCGCCGAGCGTGCGCGGATGATGTTCAACTTCTCGCCGGCCGAGGCCGAGATCGTCTCGCGCGTGGCCCAGGGCCGCGAGCCGGCCGAGATCGCCGCCGAGCGCAAGGTCAGCATCAACACCCTGCGCGTCCAGATGGCCTCCGCCATGGTCAAGGTTGGCGTGCACCGCCAGGCCGAACTGGTCTCGGTGATTTCTTCGGCCGACATCCTCGAGTGAGATAAGTTCAAGACTCTATTCTTTGCCTTTAATAAGGCTGCGCTATTGTGGCGCGACCTGTATATGTTAATATTTACAGGTCGCGAGGGCAAATCCCCCCGTTTTGTCACCGCCGCGACAATGACCGGTTCGTCGGGGCTGTCCGCAACGCCTCGACGTTCCTCGGCGGAGCCGCCCCGCCCGTCGAGCGCCGGATCAGGACATCAGCACCCCCTCGTCCTGATCCGGCGCCGGTCGATCGCCGCCACTCGCGCGCGACAATCAACACAACCCAGCATTCACAGCACCCATGGCGAGGCTCTTTATTGTCCAGATCGGACATAGTAAGAATGCATTACGCACGCATGATTAGATGCATCACCTAACGAATATTCTATTGCGACAGTCTGTCATTCTTACTACTAATTTTGTTTACCATGTTTTAGGGTGCGGTGCTTAACCCTCACCCGGGATGATCCTCCCATCATCCTCACTCCTGGGGTTTTAAATGCGCTTTCCGATGATCCTGGCCGCCGCCGTCACCGTCCTGGCCGCCACCACCGCTTCCGCCGCGCCGGCCAGCTACGAGCTTCGCCTCGAAGGGCACGTGCCGGTCATCTGCCGCGTCAGCCTCGACGCCTCGACGGCCTCGAGCACCGAGTCGACCGACCTGGGCCGCATGACCGAGTTCTGCAACAGCGCCGCCGGCTACGAAGTGCGCCTGACCCACGCCCAGGGCCTGAGCGACGCCGCGGTCTATGTCGACGGCGAGAAGATCCAGCTGTCGTCGACCGGCGTCACCCTGATCAGCCGCTCGAGCACCGCCGCCTCGCAGAGCCACCAGCTGCGCCTGGATCCGGGCGCGGACGCCGGCCAGGTCGGCGACCTTTCGGTGAACATCACCGCCCTCTGATCCTCCGCACCCGCCCCTCTCGGGTGCGCGGATAAAAGAAAGCCCCGTCGGCTCGCGCCGGCGGGGCTTTTTCAGGCTGGGCCGAGGTCACATGCAGGAGACGGGAGTCGTACCGGTCGGCACCGCCAGAGGAGTCACGGTCACCGTCAGGATGTCCTGGTAGTTGGGCGCAGGGACCTTGCCCGCCCCGCCTTCCAGCAGGGTCGGCGTCACCGCCAGGTACTGTCCCGACAGGCCGGCCCGCGCACAGGTCACGGTGCTGAAGGTCGGCGAGGCCGTGGTCTTGGTCTGCCCCAGGAAGGCCAGCTGGTACGGGATCCGCTGATTGGTGGTGGCCAGGCTGCCGCCCGGATAGGTCATCCGGAACTGGTTGGCCGAGGTCAGCGCCACCGAATACGGACCCGAGCTGGCGACGCGGACATTGCCCGTGCGCTGCTTCACCGAATTGGGCGTGGTCGGCAGGTCGGCCGTGGCCAAGGTCCCGATCTCGCCGAAGTCCAGCGCCGGCCCCACGAAGCTGGCCTGCAGGGCGCTGAGCACATTGATCCGCACGTCGAGCGAGTTGGCGATCACGCCCTGCTCGTCGGCCGCGCCGCCGGTGCGCTTGCAGTAGTATTTCTGGTCCAGATAGAGGTCGGTGGTCCCGGCCGGCAGGTCGGCGCCGCTCGGCACGGTGATGGTGACCATGAAGGTCTGCACGTCCGGCTGGCCGACGCCGCCGAAGTTCAGCTCGACCTCGTTGGGATTGACGTTGTTCGGGTCGAGCACGTGCCCGGGCGGGTTTTCCAGGATCTGGCCGCCGGTCGAGGTCTGGATGATCGTCAGGCTCGACGGCGTGTCCGGCCGGCGCAGATAGATGAAGTTCACCTCCTGCGTCTTCTTGCCGCCCACCGCCGGCGGACGCCGGGCGGTGATGGACAGGGTCTGCACCGTCGTGCCGCTCGGATTGAACGGGTCGAAGGTGCCCGACAGGACGACGGGATCGAAGGTCACGCACTGGGCCAGGGCCGAGCCCGAGGCCAGCAGCGATCCGCCGAGGCCGGCGGCCAGGCCGAGAAGCAGGATATGCGATCGGCGTTTCATGTCAGCCTCCGGACGCGGCGGGCTTGAGGTCCCCGGCCTTGACAAAGCCCTCGGCGCTTTCCGGCACGTCGAGGTAGTAGACGGTCGGGGGCGAGGTCCCCATTTCGAGCCGCCAGCGGCCGGGCCTCAGGCCCGAGGCGCCGAAGCGGCCCACGCGGTTGGTGAAGATGGTGATCGGCTCGGCGCCCTCGCCGCTCTTGGCCATTTCGACGGCGCGGCCGGACACCAGGGCCAGCGGCTGGCCGTCGGCGTCGACCAGGCGGCCGATGGCGGTGACCGAGTAGTCCGACCCCACCACCAGGCGGTAACCCGAGCGATACGGCGGGAAGACCCGGAACGAGCCGGAGCCGAGGTCGTAGCCGGCCGGGGCGTTGGGCGCGTCGACCGTGATCGTGCGCTCGGCGTAGGCGGCCAGGCCCGTCTCCAGCGCCGTGCCCATCTGGCCGGAATTGGAGCTGTAGCCGAACGGCGTGGGGTTCACGACGATGTCCGCGCCCTTCAGGCTCTTGTGGCCCTGGATGATGGCGAAGCTGTCGTAGATCGGCCGCCCGACCGAGACCGCGCCGTCGGCGAAGCCGATCGAGGTTCCGACCCGCATCGACGTGCGGCCGTTGTCGGGGCCGTCGAAGGCCTGGAAGTGCGACAGGCCCAGTTCCGCCCGGTTGGCGATGTAGTTGACGCTGCCGTTGAAGGCGGAGTCGTCGGGCGAGCGCGAGACCTCGGCGAAGGCGTTGTAGGAGCCCACGCCCTGGCCATGGATCGTCTGGTAGGCGATCCGCGCGCGGTCTTCGCGGCCATCGTACTCGGCCCGCAGGCTGGAATTGTTCGAGAACTGCCAGGACAGCGAAATCAGGGCCGAGGTTTCGCGGCGTCCGGGCACGTCGTCGTACATGAGGTTGGCCGTGACCGCGAGGTTCGAGGTCAGGCGGTAGCCCATGCCCAGCCGATAGGCGCTGGCGTCCGGGAACGCGTCGCGGCCCGCCGAATAGCGCCCGTCGAAGCTGGCGTAGATCGCGTCGCTGAAGGCGTGCGAATAGCCGACCCCGATCTCGTAGGCGTAGCGGTTGTCGGGAATGAAGGTCCCGACCGGGCCGAAGTCGCGGCTGCGGGTCTCGAACGACAGGTTCAGGGCGTCGGCGCGGCCGCCGGAGAACTGGAACAGCCGCTGGAAGCTGACGATCGCCGCATAGCCCGAGCCGTAGACGTCGATGTGCGACAGGGCGAAGTCGACGCCCAGCGTGCCGATCTTGGTCCCGAACAGACCTTCGGCGCCCATCATGACGGTGGTGTCGTCGGCCTGGCCGTTGACGCCCAGGGTGACCCGGTCGGTGATGCCGCGGCGATAGAAGGCGCTGACCGTCCACTCCTCGGTGTAGTCGGGGCCGTCGAGCAGCAGCGGCGCCTTGACCCCGGCGAACAGGCCGAATTCCGACAGGCCCGGATCGAGCTGGGCGCGGTCGAAGAAGACGTTGAACTGCAGCGTCTCGCGCCGGCCGGTGTCGTCCTCGATGACCAGACGGACGTCGTTGGAGCCCTGCGCGAACGGGAAGTCGCGCACGTTGTAGCGTCCGGGATCCAGGCGCAGGCGCCGGGTCAGCTGGTTGTTGAGGATCACGCTGACGTCGGAGGGCCGGGCCAGGGTGAAGCTCTCGCGGCCCCGCGGGCGGGCGATCGTCTGCGGCTGCAGCACGCTGTAGGAGCGGAAGATCGAGATCCCCGCCATGTCGGGCGCGGACTGGAAGCCGCGGCCGACGGGCTGCAGGTCGCCGGCGGTCCAGCGCAGCACGTTCTTGACGTCGTCATAGACGAAGCGCGTGCCCAGCCGCTGGAAGTCGTTGTCGGCTCCCGGCTGCCAGACGGCCTCGTTCTCGAACACCAGCCCGTTCATGCGCAGCGCGCTGTCGAGCAGGAAAGTCGGGTCGCCGAAGCCCTCGTCGAAGCCTTGCTCGACGTAGTCGACGGAGCCGCGGATGTTCATGTAGCCGCTGAAGCCGGCCGGCGGGAGGTAGGTCCCCACGCCCGTGCGGTCCATCGGCGCGACCTGCAGGCTGCGCACCACCTTCAGCTCGGCGGGGATCACGATCCGCAGCTCGAGCGCCCGGGGGTCGTAGGTCATGCTCATGTTGGCGGCGGTCACCGCCTCGGGCGAGACCGTGCTGCGGCCGGCCAGCGACGAGCGCAGGGCCGCGATCGCCGGGGTGTCCAGCAGCGGAGCCAGCAGGCTCAGCAGCCGGTCGGACGGCATCGACAGCTGGCCGTCGGCCGATATCGCCAGCGGCATGTCGCCCAGATAGTAGTCGCCGGTCTTCAGCGGCACCGTCAGGTTGACGTCGCGGCCGGTCGGATTGAGCTGGCGGCGAGCGTCGGCGGCGGTGGCCGCACCGGGGGAAGGCGCGCTGGTCGGCTCCTGGGCCGCAGCCAGCATCGCGTAGGGGATCGGCTCGGCCAGGGCTGCCAGGGGCGCGACGAGGGGCGTCGCGCCGGCCAGGCATCCCGCCAGCAGCCAGCGGCGGTAGGTCAAGGACCTAGCGCCCTTCGTCGGACGAGAATTGAGCCTCAAGGGAGCCTCCTGCTGCCGCCGTCAAGGGCAGTTCGATGGGAACGGCGATCCGCCGCGTCTGGCCGGGGGCGATCAGGCCGAAGCCGATCGTCTGTTGGATCTCCGGACCAGGAATGGTCCGCGTGAAGACCGCCTTGCCCGCGGCGTCCTTCTCGATGATCCGCAGCTTTCCGCGGGACAGGTATCCGTGCGTGTTGGACGTGTTGGCCACGTAGACGATCGGCACCGGCTTGCCTTCGGCGTCGGTTCCGATCTCGCTCTTGGACAGGGCCAGGGACGGCTTGCCGCCGGCGGGGCCGACGCTGGCCAGGACCTGGAAGTTGTAGAGGATCTGGATGGCCGACTGGCCCTCCGGCAGCTTCACCGGCATCTGCGCCACGGTGACGTAGTAGTGCTTGCTCTGCGCCAGGGCCGGATCGCCCACCCACTGGATCCGGAACGACTGCGTCTCGCCCGGCTGGATCACCGCCTGGGGCGGGAAGATCAGCAGGTCGTTGGTCGGCGCGTCGCTGGGATGGGCGCCCTTGTCGTCGAAGGACAGCTCCTCGGCGTGCAGCTCGACCGGCAGCGGGTTGGCGAAGGTGTTCTGCACCGTGACGATCTGGGACATGCCCCGACCGGTCGGCTTGAGGTCGATGACGACGGGCTGGACGGTCATGGCCAGGGCGCTTCCGCCCAAGCCCGGCGTCCCCTGCGCCGCGAGAGCCGAGAGACAGAGGGCGGCGACCGCCCCCAGCCAACGCCCCCGGTAGTTTTTCGAACGAGTCATTCGGTGTCCGCTCCTCATGGGTGTTCGACAGTTCAGTTCTGGGCTTCCAGTTCGACGACGAGCGTTCCGGCGTAGTCGCCGGCCACCATCGGCGCCCCGCCGCCAGCCACGGCGACGACGAGGTTCATCTGTCCGGCCGCGCCGTTGGCGGTGGCCAGGTCGATCGGGGTCAGGGCCGTGCTCGAGCCCGACGCGCTGGCCCCGGCCCAATTGGCCGTGACCTGGAAGTCGAGGCTGTCGCGGAAGCCCGCGGCCGGCGCCGCGCCGGCGGTGCGCGACAGGCCCGTGCCGTCGGTGCGCACCACCAGGCGGTGGGCCGAGTTGCAGACCACCGGGAAGGCCAGGCTGATCGAGGCGTCGCGCGGCTGGGCCGTCTGGGGATCGACGAACTCGGTGAAGCGCACGACGCCGGCCTGGCCGCCCTGGGCGGTGAAGCTGGTGTTGGCGCCGCTGGCCGCCGAGGGCGGCGACAGCACGCAGGCGCTGGGCGCCTGGGCGATCAGCTCCAGCTGGCTGGCGGCCTGGTCGCCCGTGGTGTTCACGGTCTGGGCCGAAGCGGCCGAAACGACGCCTAGCGTCGCGGCGGCGGCGAGGATGAGGACGGTCTTCATTGGGGTTCCACCGTCAGCCGCAGGGTGTCGCGGTAGACGCCGGACACCAGCGGAGCATTGGTCTGCAGGTTCGTGGCGCCCGGCTGGATATCCAGGCGCAGAGTCACGTCGCCGACGACCGGCTGGTCGACCGCCTGGGCGCTGTCGCGGATCTGGCGGGCGCTGGCGTCGGCCTCGAAGCGGTTGTTGATCGGGCCCCAGGCCAGGGTGGCGGTGTAGGGCACAGCGTCGCTGAAACCGGTCGGGGCCGGGGTCAGGCCCAGCTCCGAGCGCCACAGGCCGTTGTTCTGGCTCTCCAGCACGATCTGGTGGGCGTAGTTGCACACCGCCGCGAAGGTCACCTGGGCCGAGGCGGCGCGGGTCGACAGGGTGACCGGATCGGTCAGCTGATCGACCTGCAGCGTGCCGCCGGTCAGGGTCAGGAAGTTGACCAACTGGCTCGCGCCGAGCGTCGGCGAGGCGATCGTGCACACCTTGGGCACCTGGCCCTGGACCACGAAGTCGCGGGTGTTGTCGTCGGTCTGGGCGCGGGCGATCTGGCCCAGCAGCAGCAGGGTGACGGCCGAGGCCCCGGCGAGAACGGCGGCCTTCATGCGATTGGTGCTGGTCATGGCGCCCTCCCCGCTCAACTGATCGCCGCCAGGGTGACGACGATCGCCCCCTGATAGGTGTCGTCGGCGACCGGCCTCAGGCTGGGACCGCCGGCGGTGGCGAAGTCCGACAGGCTGATGGTGATCTGGCCCGATCCGCCGGTGTCGCGGGTCTGGGTGGCGGCCGCGTTGGCGGCGTCGCCCGTGGCGTAGCTGGCGTCCACCGTGGTCCAGCCCGAGGCCGTGGCCGTGTAGTCGACCCCGCGCGAGAAGCCGTCCGGCGGCGTGGTCGTGAAGGCCTGGGCCGTCATCTGGGTGGCGGAGATGGTCAGCTGGCTCGGGGCGCCGCACTGGGTTCCGGTCAGCACCTTGGGCGGCGCCGACAGCGTCGACAGCAGCAGGCCCGTGGTGGTGTCGATCATCACCCCGACGTCGAACAGGTTGTCGCCGTCGGAGAGGTCGCCGATCGTGCAGATGTTGTCGGGCACGGTGGCGGTGATCTGGATCGGCCCGACGCTGTCGGACGGTCCGTAGGTCTGGGCCGAGGCGGCGCCCGTCATTGCAAACGGGGCGATGGCCAGGGGCGCCAGGGCGAGGATGAGAAAGGTGCGCCGCATGGTTCAGCTCCCCGAAGCGGCCAGGCCCGCATCGGGCCCGAGGGTGATGGTCACGAGCGCGAGGTACGCGCCCGGCTGCAGCAGGTCGTCGCTGCTCACGGCGAAGTCCGAGACCACCAGGGTCAGATCGGTTTCCTGCGGCGCGGGATTGGTCGCGCTGGAGCCCGTGCTCGAACTGCTGCCGGCGCTGGTGCGGACGCTCGCCGCCGTCGCGCCCCAGGCGCTGATCGTGCAGGTGTAGTCCACCGAGCCGACGAAACCGGCCTGGGTGGTGGCGGTCACCGCCAGCGGCGAGGCCGAGATGGCCAGGGCCGCGCCGGCGTAGTTGCAGAAGGTGCCGGGAAGCTGGATGGACTGGCTGGCGATGGTCGTCAGCCGGCCCACCCGCGCTCCCGAGGCTTCGGAGATCTGGCCCAGGGCCAGGGTTCCTGGATTGGGCGTCCCCAGCACGCAGACCTGGGCCACCTGGGCGTCCAGGCCGACGGTTCCCTGGACGGGATCCTGGGCGTGGGCGCCGGTCGCGGCCGACAGCGAGCCGAGGGCCGCGAGAGCCGCCGCAAAGCTCGTAACGCCCTTGGCGAGACAGGTCCGGTGCTGGATCATGACGACCTTTCCTCCCCTTCAGGTGGCCGGAGCCAGCGTCACGGCCACCGAGCCCGAATAGGACCCGGAGATCAGCCGGCCGCCGGCGGGCGTGGCCGCGTCGGCGAAGCTGACGACGATGTCGCTGGCGAAGATGCCGGTGGTGCTGGCCGAGCCGCCGCCGGACGTGACGGTGGTGTCGGACGCCGACACCGAGCCGCTGGCCGGAGCGGCCGAGGCGGTGGCGGTGTAGTCGATCCGACGTTCGAAGCCGGTCGGCGCCGTGTCGGTGAAGCTGGTGTTGAAGATCGGCTGGGCCTCGACCGCCATGGTCGCCGACACGCCGTTGCACCAGCCGTTCAGCGTCGCCGTCCGGCTCGTCAGCTTGGCCTGGTCGAGGCGGCCGATGGCCGCGACGTCGCCGGTCTGCAGCGACAGTTCGCCCAGATCGAGCACGACGTTGTCGGTGACGAACAGGCAGCGGTTGGCCACCGTTCCATTCACCTGGACCGTGCCGGTGACGCTCTGGGCCTGGGCCTGCCCCCCGGCCGCGACGAGCGTGAAGCTCGCCGCGGCGGCGGTCAGGAGAAGGGCGCTACGCATGGCGTTTCTCCCCTTTCCCGCGCGATCACGAGGGCTCGATGGTGATCGAGATCGTGCTGGCGTAGTTGCCGGCCATCAGCAGCGCGCCCGAGGCGGTGTTCAGCGCGTAGGCCTTGACCGTCAGGTTGCCGGCGCTGTTGGCCAGGCTGGTCGACAGGTTCTGGACCGTGGCGGCCGGCAGGGCGGCGGCGGTGACGTAGCTGACCGTCTGGGTCGTGCTGTTGGCCAGGGCGGCGTCGAGCGCGGCGGTGTAGTCGATCACGCCGGTGTAGCCGGTCGGGGCCGAGGCGCTGGGGGTCAGGGCCAGGCGGGTCGAGCTCAGGGTCACCTTGGGGGCGGCGCTGTTGCAGTTGACCCGGAACTGGGTGGAGCCGCCGGGGCTGGCGTTGGTCGAGCCCGACAGGGTGGTCGACAGGGTGCCGTCGGCCTGGGCCAGTTCACCCAGCGGGATCGAGCCCGAGAAGGTGCCGCCGCTGCCGCCGGTGATGACCACGCACTTGGCCGCGACGCTGCCGGTGACGTTGACCGTGCCGGTCACCGTCTGGGCCATGGCGGCCGGGGCGATCGCCAGGCCCAGGAGGGCGGCGGCGCCGATGAGGATCGTCTTGTTCATGTCTTCACTCCCAAATGTCGCGCCGGCGGACCGGCTTCTCTCTCTGTTGTTCGGGCCGAGGCCCCCTCCCCCTGAAAGACGCCGGATCCGCCGGGGGAGCGGACCCGTAAGCGCGGTCACGGCGAGACGCTGAGCGTCACCGTGAGCGAGTCCGAATAGGTGTTGGCGGCCGCCAGGATCTGGGCGCCGGCATAGGCGCCGCGATGGACCCGCACGTAGGAGCCGCTGGTGTCGTAGGACGAACCGTTCAGGCGCAGGCCCTGGCTGGCCGAGGCCGGCCCCTTGAAGCCGCACGTCGCGCCAGAGGTCGTCTTCAGGTCGCCGGTGTCGCAGGTCGCGTTGACCGTGCCGACGCCGACGTCGCCGACCAGGTTCAGGTCGACCAGATAAGGCGCCAGGTTGGTGTAGCCGGTCGCCGGGGTGACGCTGGAGGCCAGCAGGCCGCCGTTGCTCGATATCACCGCCGCGCGGAACGGCACCGTGCATTGCAGGGTGAACGGGAAGTCGGCGGTGAAGGCGTTGTTGACCTCGCCGACGTCCTTCGTGCCGCTCGGCGCGGCGCCCGGCGAGAAGCCGCAGCGGCCGCCCACCGAAGCCGTCACCGGAATGGACAGCACGATGTTGGGGGGCGAACCGCCTGCGTAGGCGGTGACCTGGGCGCGGCTTTCACCAACGCTCGCAACGAATAGAGCGCCCGCGAGCAAGCTCCCGCCAAGTATCCAGTCCTTCAAGGACGGCTTGCGCTGGCTGCGCAGAGCGCGAGGAAGCGTCGATAGCTTGTCGGCCATGTCCCGATCCCCGTTTCTCTTAACAAGTTCTTAATGAACGATTGCAGAGAACCGAGGACCTGAAATCCCCCACCTTGGGTACAGAATACAGTTTCACCCAACGGGGGAATTGATGGAAATTGAGGAGAATATTGGAAAACTAAATTGATCTTAGTAATGCAGATCAATGATCTGAATTTGGATGATAATCATTATCAGCGGCTAATGCGTCAAACTGACGCGAATGGACCCACCTTCATCCTAGGTTGTGGATAACTCGGCCGTAACTCGATTTAAGTAAGGCATAAAAATGGCGCGACCCAAGTAGCCGCGCCTTCAAGGGAGGGAAGAGGCCATGGATGGTTCCCACGCTTCGCTCATCGACATCAGCGCGATACGCTTTTGCCTGGACGAAGACGAGATCGCCCGCATCGTCATCGACTCCCACGGGACCGTGCTGTGGCGCTCGCGCGCCGCGGCGGTGATGCTGTCGGGCGCGAGCCCGCTGGTCGATCGCGGCGGCAAGGTCGGCGGCGTCGACCGTCGGGCCCACCAGTTCCTGGTCGAGCGCATGGCCGAGGCCCTGGCCGGCCAGGAGGTCTGCCAGATCATCGACTGCGACCAGGACGAACGCTACCTGATGCGCATGCGCGTGGTGCAGGACGGCGACGACCGGGCCCTGGTCATCGTGCTCAAGGACTTCGACGCCCCGGCCCACATCCCCCGCCTGGAGGCGATGTTCGGGCTGAGCACGATGGAGGCCCGGATCCTGGCCGAGATCATCGCCGGCAACAGCGCCGAAAAGATCGCCGACCAGAAGGGCGTCTCGATCCTGACCGTCCGCACCCACATCAAGCACATTCACGGCAAGATGGGCGTGCGCTCGAAGGAAGAGATCCTGGCCTCGGTGATCAAGATCTTCGCCTGAGCAGGCTCAGAACAGCCGATCCTGGAGCCAGAGAATGGCGGGGTAAGCCGCCAGCCAGGTCCAGAAGAAGCGGTTGAGGCCGAACAGGCAGGCGTTGGCCAGATGGAAGGCCGCCGCCACGACCAGGCCCGCGATCAGCGCCGGCCGCGACAGCAGGGTCAGCGGAAAGGCCAGCTCGAAGGCCATCACCGCCCAGGACATGGCCAGCAGCAGGCGCGGCCGCGCCGCCCAGCCGCGCAGGCGCTCAGCGACCGGATAGGCCGAGAACTGGAACACCTGCCGCAGCGCCACGCCCGAGCGCCAGTCGGGGTTGATGATCTTCACCCAGCCCGACACGACGTAGGACAGCATCAGCTGCGCGCCGAGATAGCCGAAGAACAGCTCCTTCAGGCGCGGCGCGGGCATGAGCGCCGTCAGCGTCAGGCACCACAGGGCCAGCAAGCCCATGCGATCGCTGCCGCCGTTGTAGGGTCCCTGGAAGCGTTGCAGCACCATCAGCGACACGACCGCCAGGCCGACCAGCGGCCAGGGCGAGGCCAGCCCCGCCACGACCAGCAGGCACAGCAGGATGCGCGCGGCGAACAGCGGACGGTCCGGACGCGAGACGGCCAGATGCTCCAGGCTCTGCTGGATCAGGGCCAGGGCCAGCAGGACCTGGCTCAGGCGGGCGGCGGCCTCCAGGGTCATGCCGCGTCCTTCCACCGGCGCGGCGCGGCGGTGAACAGCACCTCGCCGACGATCGCCCCGTCCTCCCAGGCCAGGAACAGCAGCCGAAAGCGCAGCCAGCCGCCCGTCTCCGGACCGAAATCGGCGGCGATCCGGCGGTAGATCTCATCCTCGCTGTGGGCGGTGGGCTGATCGACAAGGCGCTCGGCGCAGCTGACCAGGAACAGGTCCTCGTTGCGGCGTGGGTTCCAGAACAGGCGCAACAGCATGGCCGCCGGCGAGACGCGCTGCGGCCGAGGCCGAAACTCGCGCCAGTCCGGATCGGCGTCGGGCGAGGCCAGCAGCGCGTACTCGATCCGCGGCGACGGCGCGATCACGTCGAAGAAGTTCCACGACGGGATCAGGGCCGGCAGGAGGAGCTTCAGCGACTGCAGCATGGCTCCAGCAGGACGACGGATGGAAGGCCCGAGTTACGCGCCCCGCGCCGTCGTGTCGAGCGCCCGGCTAGCGCCGGCTCGCTCGCGGCTCGGTGGGCGTCGTGACGGCCAGCGGCCGGTCGACCGCCGGCGC
>NZ_QHJY01000512.1 GCF_003185805.1 Caulobacter sp. D5 | reverse complement strand
GCAAAACACGCCCCAGACACCAGGCCCACATAGCCCGTGCCAATCATCGCTACGCGCATCGAAACCTCTTCGTTCGGATCGGGCCGGACGCTCGCCGCCCCGAGACGAGGAGGATGGCGCGGGCGAGGTCAGGCGTGGCCTCCATGCGCCGCGCGAGCGTGCGGCGCAATACGGCAAAGCGCCTTTCCGCACCGGGGGACCGGACAAGCGATCAAGGCTGTACTATAAGGATTTATCTCCCTGAGGTTGCATCGTGCTCATCGCCATCACCGTCATCGTCTTTCTCGTCGCACTACTCATCTGGCCCAGCATCGAGCGGCCGGTGGTGCGAGGACTGCGCCGCATGACGCGTCGGCGACGTTGAGTGCTCTGTGTGCGAACGAGCCGATATTGAACAGACGACAATTGGCTCTGCTCATTGATCATAAACTCGACTCTATGGCCGAGCTTGATGCTCTCCAGGCGAGTCGATGAGTTGTCGCGGGAAATATTCGCCTTTCAGGATATAGAACCGATGGTTCCCGGGCTTCATGCCTGCGTCACAGGCATGGCCTAAGAATTGATCCCACCAGAAGCAGGTCGCTCAGGGATTGTTGCGCATCTGTGCAAAAACCGTCTCTGTCGCGACCGAATTAACCGAACGCCGGGATTTAGGGCTGGCAATAGCCCTTGGTTGCGGCCTATAGGAAAACGCGCATTACTAATGGGGGTAAACCATGTCATCGCGTTTCGCCAAGGCCGCCGCGCTTGGCCTGGTCATTACCGTAGCGCCGCTCGCTTCGATCGCGGCTTCGCTGCAGGCTCCGGCCGCCGCCACCGAGACGGCCGCGCCGACCGCTGAAGATCTGCAGTCCGTGATCGCCGACGCGGCCACCGCCGCCGCCGCCGATCCGGGCTACGCCGCCCTCGACGCCGCCGGCAAGCAAGCCGCCGTCAAGGCCGCGATCGCCGCCGCCCTCGCCAAGACCGGCGCCTCGCCGGCCGTGATCGTCGCCGCCCTGACCCAGGCCGCCGCCAGCGGCCTGATCACCGGGACGATGGCCGTCGACGTGGCCTCGGCCGTCTCGCCGGAGCTCGGCGCACAGGTGGCCTCGGCCACCGGCGCGACCGGCACGGTCACCGCGGCGACCGACGGCGGCGACTCCGTCACCGTGCTGTCGAGCCTCGACGGCGCGGCCGGCGGTGGCGGCGACGCTGGTACGCCCGGCGCTCAGTACGATCCGTGCGCCGGCGTCATCGCCGACTATTGCGGCACCTGATCGCCGTCTAGAACTTCGGCGCTCTTCGCGCCCTCGGGTTTCGTCGGCGAGCCCTTTTTGTTTGTGTCGGGTTTCCGAAAAGACGGCCTGATGGTCGTCGAAGTGGGGATGGATAATGAGAATTCTGGCTTCAGCCGCGGTCGCGGCCGTGCTCGTCGCGGCTGCGCCGCAGATGGCGGCTGCGCAAGACGCCGCCACCAGCTTCAAGCGTGACAAGCACGTCAGCGTGCGCCAGCGTCCGCGCCCGGACTACGAGGCTGCGGGCGTTCGCCTGGGCGCCTTCAAGGCGTATCCCCGGCTGACGATCGAAGCCGAGCGGGACGACAACATCTACGCCGTCGCCGCCAGCGAGACGAGCGACACCATCTGGCGCGTGAAGCCGGAACTGGCGCTGCGGTCTGACTGGTCGCGCCACGCCGTGGGCGCCTTCGCCTCGGCCTCGGTGAACCGCTATTCGAACCACGACACCGAAAACAACGAGGAATACACCCTCGGCGTGAACGGCCGTCTGGACGTGGTGCGCGGCACGAACATCTCCGGCTCGCTGCAGTACCAACAGCTGATCGAGCCGCGCTCGGCGCCGGAATCGCTGGCGACCGCCCTGGCCCCGATCGAGTACTCGCTGCTCACGGCCAACCTGAAGGGCGTCAAGGAATTCAACCGCCTGCGCATCACGGGCGACCTGACCAGCAAGGCCTACGACTACAAGGACGGCCGCCTGGCGGCGACCGGCGGCGGCACGACCGTGCTGGACCAGGACTTCCGCGATCGCGACCAGGTCCGCTACGGCCTCAAGGCCGACTACGCGATCAGCCCCGACACCGCCTTCTACGTCGCGCTGGCCGGCGACTCCCGCCGCTATGACATCACCAAGACCCGCGACTCCGACGGCTACAACCTGACCGCCGGTGTCGACTTCGAACTGGCCCAGGCGATCCGCGGCCAGGTCGACGCCGGCTACATGAAGCAGACCTACGACAACTTCGCCGGCGGCAGCCGCGACGTCAGCGGCTTCAGCACCAAGAGCAAGGTCGAGTGGTTCCCGACCGAGCTGACCACGGTCACCTTCAACGCCTCGCGCGCCATCGAGGAAGCCGTGGTCTCGGCCTCGCAGGGCTACGTGTCGACCAACAGCTCGGTCGCCGTCGACCACGAGCTGCTGCGCAACGTGCTGCTGTCGGGCCAAGCCAGCTTCGGCAAGGACGACTACGACGGCATCGATCGCGCCGACAAGCGCACCGGCGGCAAGCTGTCGGCCGCCTATCTGATGAACCGCCGCGTCGGGGTCTTCCTGACCTACACCTACGCCAAGACCAAGTCCGACGGCGTCGACAAGTCCAAGAGCTTCACCGACAACAAGCTGGCCGCCTCGGTCGCCTTGCAGTTCTAAAGGCCTGGCGGCCGAGCTTTCATCGGTCGCCGCGCCATCGATTGTTCGAAATTGGAGCCGGTTAATCCCTTACCGATGTTTCCGTCGGTAAGGGTCGAGCTCCAGGCCTGAAATAGGTCACGGTCCTTCGCTAGCCGGGGGACTGTTCGACCAGTGAAGAGTGCGCATCATGGACGGCTCGACCTTCGAGACCCAAACCGCTCCGGCGTCCGACGCCGGAGCGCCTGCGTTCGACCTCAACGTCATCATCGCCGTGTTCCGGCGGCGGCTGCGGCTGTTCGCGGCCGTGGCGCTGGCGGTGTTCGTAGCGGTCGTGCTCTACACGCTGCAGCAGACGCCCACCTACTCGACCGCCGCCCAGGTGATGCTGGACGTGCGCCAGGAGCAGGTCGCGCCCGACATGAACGCGGTGCTTTCCGGCCTGCCGGCCGACAGCGCCGTGGTCGACACCGAGGTCGAGGTCCTGCGTTCGCGCTCGCTGGCCGGCCGCGTGGTCCAGAAGCTGAAGCTCGAGGAAGACCCGTACTTCAACCCGAGCCTGGCCGGCGCCAAGGGCGTCCGCGCCTGGCTGCCGTTCCTGAAGAAGGCCGTCACTCCGGCCGACAAGCTGAGCGACATCGAGATCCAGCGCCGCCGCGAGCGCATCGTCGATCGCGTGCTGTCGGGCCTCAACGTCCGCCGTGCGGGCGTCACCTACCTGATCACGGTCCAGTACACCCATCCCGATCCGGCCCAGGCCGCCAAGCTGGCCAACGCCTTCGCCGACCTCTACCTGACCGAGCAGCTGGAGGCGAAGTTCGACGCCACCAAGCAGGCCAACGAGTGGCTGAACACCCGCGTGGCCGACCTGCGCGGCGAGCTGCAGCAGGCCGAGGCCGACGTCCAGCAGTACAAGATCGCCAACAACCTGATGAGCGCCCAGGGCGCGACCCTGACCGAGCAGGAGATCTCGGGCCTGAACCAGCAGCTGGCCGGCGCCCGCGCCGAGCAGGCCGAGACCGACGCCCGCCTCAGCATCGCCCGCAGCCAGCTGGCCCGCGGCAGCACCGGCGAGGACGTCGGGGAGTCGCTGAACTCGCCGGTCGTGCAGCAGCTGCGCAAGCAGCGCGCCGAGAAGAGCGCCGCCGTGGCCGACCTGTCGGGCCGCTATGGCGACCGCCACCCCGACCTGCTGAAGGCCCGCCGCGAACTGGCCGACATCGACGGGCAGATCCAGGCCGAGATCAAGCGCATCATCTCCAACCTCGAGGCCCAGGCCCAGGTCGCCCGCCAGCGCACCGGCTCGATGGCCGGCAGCGTCGGCGCCGCCCGCGGGGCCCTGGCCGGCAACAATCGCGCCAGCATTCGTCTGGGCGAGCTGGAGCGGAAGGCCGACTCCGTCCGCACGCTGTATGAATCGCTGCTGGGCCGCTTCAAGCAGACCACGGCGCAGCAGGGCATCGAGCAGGCCGACGCCCGCGTGGTGTCGCGCGCCACGATCCCCACCCGTCCCAGCGCGCCCAAGCCGTCGCTGAACCTGATGATCGGCCTGGTCGTCGCCCTGGGCGCCGGCGTCGCCGCCGTGGTCCTGGCCGAGATCCTGATGGCCGGCCTGTTCACCGAGGACGAGGTCGAGCGCCGCCTGGGCGTCTCCTACCTGGGCTCGGTGCCGCTGCTCAGCTCCACCCTGGACGACACCCGCGCCCTGCGTGGCCTGACGCCGCCGGACTACCTGCTCAACAAGCCGCTCTCCAGCTTCGCCGAAAGCCTGCGCAAGCTGCGCGCGGCGATCCTGTTCTCCAAGGTCGGCGAGGCGGTGAAGGTGATCGCGGTCACCTCGTCGCTGCCGGGCGAGGGCAAGACCACCACCACCTTCTCGCTGGGCCGCACCCTGGCCGCTTCGGGCGCCAATGTCGTCGTCGTCGACTGCGACCTGCGCCAGGGCGCGATCAACCGCTTCCTGCCCACGGCCCCGACCGTGGGCCTGATCGAGGTGCTGAACGGCGCGGCGACCCTGGACGAGGCGCTGGTCAACGACGAGAGCGGCGCCAAGGTGCTGCCGCTGATGAAGTCGGCCTACACCCCGCGCGACGTCTTCGGCTCGGCCGCCTTCCTGCGCCTGCTGGCCGAGCTGCGCCAGCGCTTCGACGTGGTGCTGCTCGACACCGCCCCGCTGCTGGCCATCGCCGACACCCGCATCCTGGCGCCGCACGCCGACGCCGTGGTCATGCTGGCCCGCTGGAAGCGCACCCCGGTCAAGGCCATCACCTCGGCCCTGTCGCTGCTGCAAGGCCGCGGCGTGTTCCTGGCCGGCGTGGCCCTGACCCAGATGGATCTGAAGGCGCAGTCCCGCTACGGCTACGGCGACGCCGGCTACTATTACAAGAGCTACCGAAAGTACTATGCCGACTGACGCGGGGCGGACCCGGCGGCTCGCGGGGTCCGAAACCGCCGCCTGTTTGGTCCTGACGGGCCTGGTGTTCGCCGCCGTCCTGGCCTTCGGGGCCAGCGAACTGGCGGTGGCGGCCGGCTTCTCGGCGCTCTACGCCCTGTTCCTCGTCGGCCTGCTGGCCAGCTGCGGCTGGGCGCGCCGCGACCTGGCCCGCCTCGGCGGATGGCTGGTCCCGGGCGTGCTGGCCGCCCTGCTGCTGGCCGCCGTCCTCTGGCCGCTGACGCCCTGGACGCCCGACGGCGCCCACCCGGTCTGGTCCTACGTTCCGCAGGCCTTCGCCGCCACGACGCTGGACCGCTCGGCGGTGCTGCTGAACGTCGTCAACCTGCTGGGTCTCTTCTGTCTCTACGTTTCGGCCCGGGTGATCGGAGCGTCGCAGACGCGCGGCCGGCGCCTGCTGTTCTGCCTGCTCGGCGCCATGGCGATCTACGCCGCCGGCGCCCTGGCGCAGTACGTCTCGGTGCGGGGCGCGGGCCGGATGCGCGCCACCCTGCTGGGTCCCAACAGCGCCGCCACCGTCTTCGCCGCCGCCCTGGTCATGGCCGTGGCGGCCCTGGCCGCGCG
>NZ_QHJY01000511.1 GCF_003185805.1 Caulobacter sp. D5 | reverse complement strand
CCAGGCCCAGACCCTGCGCGAGGCCGCCGACGCCCTGCTGCGCGAACTGGCCCTGACGCCCCGCCCGTCGCGAGAGGAGGCTCTCGCCGTGGCCGAGACCCTGGCCCGGGCCGGCTGGGCCTGGGGACCGGCGGTGGTCGGCGCGCTGCGCTCGGTTCCGGTCGGCAACCAGTTCCGCAGCTCCGGCCTCGACGTCTGGTCGCGGCTGGTGGAGTGGGAGGACCAGGCGCCGGTCGGCGAGCCGCTGTCGCGTCCGATCGACCCCGAGGCCGCGTCCGAGCGCCTGAAGTCGCTGCTGGGCCGCGCCGGCCTGGACGAGGTGCGCGAGGCCCAGGACACCTACGCCCGCGAGACGTCCTACGCTTTCCAGCCGAGAGAGCGGGAGGGCGAGCCGCGGATGATGCTGGCCGAGGCCGGCACCGGCGTCGGCAAGACGCTGGGCTATCTGGCCCCCGCCAGCGTCTGGGCCGAGGCCAACGGGCCGTCGGTGTGGATCAGCACCTATACGCGGGCTTTGCAGCGCCAGATCGAGCGCGAGAGCGCCGCCATCTATCCCGACGCCCTGGTGCGCGCCCGCAAGGCCGTGGTCCGCAAGGGGCGTGAGAACTATCTCTGCCTGCTGAACCTGCAGGAGCAGGTCAACAGCGCCCAACTGGGCAATGGCGATCTGGTGGGCCTGGCCTTGGCCGCCCGCTGGTCGCGGGTCAGCCGCGACGGCGACATGACCGGCGGCGACTATCCGGCCTGGCTGCCGACCCTGTTCGCCGTGCCGCCGTCCGCCCAGGCCAGCGCCGCCAACCTCGTCGATCGCCGGGGCGAGTGCATCCACGCCGGCTGCCAGCACTATCGCGTCTGTTTCATCGAAAAGGCCGTGCGGGCCTCCAAGCGCGCGGACCTCGTCATCGCCAACCACGCCCTGGTCATGACCCAGGCGGCCTTCGACGGCGCCCGGGCGGCGCGGGGCCTGAAGGGCGACAACGAGACGACGGCGGTCAAGCGCGTGGTGTTCGACGAGGGTCACCACCTGTTCGACGCCGCCGACAGCGCCTTCTCCGCCGCCCTGTCGGGCGCGGAGGCCGCAGAGCTGCGCCGCTGGATCCGAGGTCCGGAAGGGCGCGGGCGGCGGGGCAGGGGGCTGGAGGCCCGGCTGCTCGACATCCTGGGCGACAAGGAAAGCGCCCGAGCGGCCCTCAGCGCCGTGATCCAGGCGGCCACCGCCCTGCCGGGCGAGGGCTGGTCGGGGCGGATCGCGCCGCCGGACGGTCAGGTCAATCCGATCGGGCCGATCGAGAACTATCTCGTGGCCGTCATCGAGCAGCTGCGCGCCCGCTCCAGCGAACGCGGGACGCCCGAGCAGGGCATGCAGTGCGCCGCCCGTCCGGCCGTCGAGCTGGTGCGCGAGCGGGCCGGCGAGGCCGCTCGCGCCCTGGCC
>NZ_QHJY01000510.1 GCF_003185805.1 Caulobacter sp. D5 | reverse complement strand
CCCGCGCCCCCGACGTCCAGTTCGCGCCCCGCCGTGCAGGCGCCGGCTCCGGTCGATGCGCGCCTACAGCGCTGCCAGGCGCTGGGCGCGGCCGGCGCGCAAGACCCTGAGTGCCTGCAGGCCTGGGAGGCGGCGCGCACCCGGTTCCTGGGTCGGGCCAGGGCGGACCGCTGAGATGGAAGGTCCCGGCGTCGTCGACAGATTCCTGGGCGTCTTCACCGCCTACATCGACTCAGGCTTCGGCCTGCTGGGCGGGGAGGTGGCGTTCATCGCCACGACCCTGATCGTCATCGATGTCACCCTGGCGGCGCTCTTCTGGAGCCTGGGCGAGGGCGAGGACATCATCGCCCGCCTGATCCGCAAGACCCTGTTCATCGGCGCCTTCGCCTACCTGATCGGCAACTGGAACGCCCTGTCGCGGATCATCTTCGAGAGCTTCGCGGGCCTTGGCCTGAAGGCGTCGGGAACAGACTTCTCGGTCGACGACCTGCTGCGTCCAGGCCGCGTGGGCCAGGCCGGCATCGACGCGGGACGACCGCTCCTGGAGAGCATCTCCGGGCTGATGGGCTACGTCGCCTTCTTCGAGAACTTCATCCAGATCGCGGTGCTGCTGATCGCCTGGCTGATCGTGGTCCTGAGCTTCTTCATCCTGGCCGTGCAGCTCTTCGTGACGCTGATCGAGTTCAAGCTGACGACGCTGTGCGGCTTCGTCCTCATGCCGTGGGGGCTGTTCGGCAAGACCGCGTTCCTCGCCGAGCGGGTGCTGGGCAACGTCGTGGCCTCGGGCGTGAAGGTCATGGTGCTGGCCGTGGTCATCGGCATCGGCTCGACGCTGTTTTCCCAGTTCACGGCGGGCTTCGCCGGCAGCGAGCCGACCATCGAGGAGGCGCTGAGCGTCGTCCTGGCCTCCCTGTGCCTGCTGGGCCTGGGCCTGTTATCGCCTGGTATCGCCAGCGGCCTGGTTTCGGGCGGCCCGCAGCTCTCGGCCGGGGCGGCGGTCGCCAGCGCGGCGGCCGCCGGCGGCGCGCTGG
>NZ_QHJY01000509.1 GCF_003185805.1 Caulobacter sp. D5 | reverse complement strand
GTAGGTCTCGGTGGTCAGGATGCTCAGGATCTTCACGCCGGCGCCGTAGCGGCGCAGCAGCGAGCGCTCGTTGCAGTCGCGGGCCGGGCGCTGCGGACGGCAGACCAGGGTCCCGCCTTCGCCACCACGAATACCGGGCGTGTGATAGAGCGCCTCGTTCTTCTGGCAGATATAGGTCTGGGCGCCGCGGCCGCCGGTGCTGACGTCGATCGTGCTGTCGTACTCGCCGATCACGTACTGCATGCGGCTGCCGGCGATGCAGCGATAGAGCTCGCCGTCATAGAGGTCGTCGATGTCGCGGTCGGGCGTGACCTGCGAGGCCGGGTGCGGGATGTCCTTGTCGTCCAGGCAGACGGCGCGGACGACGACGCGCTTGAACTTGGTGCGGGTGGCTTCATAGGCCGTGCGGCGGGCGGTCTCGCCGCCGATCACGTTGAGGCCGTCGATATAGCCGGTTGCCTGCGGGCCCGAATAGTAGCCGCCATGCGCGCCGCCGCCGTAATAGACGGTCGAGCTGGCGCCCGCGCCGGCCCCGGCGCTGCTGCCGGCCGAGGCGTTGGCCGAGGCGCTGGCATTGACGTTGACGTTCACGTTGACCGAGGTCTTGCCGCCGCCACCGCCGTTGCAGCCGCTGTTGCAGCCGCTCGGCGGCTTGGGCGGACGCGGGGGCGCCGGCGGCGGGGTGCAGCAGCTCGGAGGCGTGGTCGTGCAGCCGCTGTTGCACTGGGCGTAGGCGACGCCGCCCACGAAGAGTCCGGCCACGGCCGCCCCGATGGCGATCCACAGCTTGGACACGGTCAGTTTCGGCGCCGTCATGGCGTCTCCCCTTCACACAGCGTGCGTCTTCCAGCCGGTTCACCAGCAAGAAGCGCGCCATGGACCCGCCGCGCCTCGACTCTGTGCCAAGACGATACGACGGGGCCCCTGGCCCGGTTCTCCTAGCAAGCCCCATGCGGTCGATCTGGACCGCGAAGTGGACCCGCCAGGGGACGACGATGTTCCATCCAAGCACGGAACGGTTGATAGACTATTGGCGAACCCAGGCCGGTGCCGCGCGCATGCCGGCCCGCGCCGATGTCGATCCGGGCGATTTCCTCGATATTCTGTCCCAGGTCTTCATCCTGGGACGCTCGGCCGGCCGCTATCCGTTCCGCCTGACCGGCGGCTTCGTGGCCGATCTGCACGCCCGCGACCTGCGCGGCGAGGACTCGCTGTCGCTGTGGGCGCTGTCGCACCGGCTGGAGGTGAAGTCGGCCCTGGAGGTCGCCCGCCGCCGGGCCGAGCCCGTCGTCGTCACCGCCGACATCCGCGCCCACGGCGTCGCCTCGGTCGGCATGGAGGTGCTGCTGGCCCCGATGACCGGCGCCAGCGGCGAGGTCGACCGGTTCCTGGGCCTCTACCAGCCGATCGCCATGATGCAGCGCCTGATGGGCCGCCCGGCCTACGAACTGGGCGTGCGCCGGATCCAGGCGCTCGGCCCCAACAACGCCGAGGCCCCGCGCCTGCGGCTGGCCAGCCTGGACGGCCGGCTGATCGCCTGAGAAGGTTTCCTCCCGGACTCTGGAGCGGGAGGCTTGCGTCGCACTGCCGGGTGCGACGCCGAAGGGATGGAGGGGGACGCTCGGGAGAGCGCCTCGCGGCGGGAGCGCCCCCTCCTCCCGGATTTTATCTAGGCGTCGCCGTTGCGTGCGGTGACGATCCAGCCGGCGCCGTCGATCACCACCGAGCGGTCCTGCGCCTTGGCCGCGAAGGCTTCACGCACCGCGATCTTCGCTTCTTCCACCACCGCCTTGGCCTGGTCGGCCAGGGCTCGGGTCAGCGGGCCGACCTGGAAGGCCAGGTCCACGGCGTCGGCGATCGCAGCCTCACGAGTCTCGCCTTCGCCGAAGACGATCCGGTGGTCGACCGGCGTCAGCGCCACATCGACGAAGCCGGCCTCGCCCAGGATCCGCTCCACCCGCGCCCGGTCGCCGAACGAGAAAGGCCCAGGAGCCTCGGGCGGCGGCGCGGCGGGCAGGCCGACGATCGGGACGATGGCCTTCAGCGGCAGCCGCACCCAGTCGTTCTCGCCCGCTCCGCGCCAGCAGACGAAGGCCAGGCGGCCGTTCGGCTTCAGCGCCCGGCGCATGTGGGCGAAGGCCTGGGCAGGGTCGTCGAAGAACATCACGCCAAAACGCGAGAACAGCAGGTCGAACTGCGCCACCGGCAGCAAAGCCCGGCTGGCGTCGGCCACCTGGAAGCGGGCGTTCGGCCGATCCTCGCCCAGCTCACGGGCCCGCGCCACCAGCGGTTCGGAAACGTCGACGCCCAGCACCCCGCCCTTGGCCCCGACCAGGGCCGCCAGCGCCAGGCTGCCCGCCCCCGCCCCGCAGCCGATGTCCAGCACCTGCTCGCCCGGCGCCGGCGCGGCGGCG
>NZ_QHJY01000508.1 GCF_003185805.1 Caulobacter sp. D5 | reverse complement strand
CCCGTGGCGGCGCACGACCGCGGCCCTGGTCTATGGCGGCTTTTCGCTGTCGCTGGGCGCGATGCTCAGCGCGGGAGCGCCGATGTCGGACGCCCTTCGCCTGGCGTTGCGCGGCGTGCGCTCCGATCTCGCCCGCCGGCGGCTGGAGCCGGTGCTGCATCAGGTGCGCCAGGGACTGGCGCTGTCGGAGGCTCTGCAGGGCGTGGCCGACTTCCCCCGCGCCGTCGGTCGGCTGGCCGCCGTCGGCGAGGCCACCGGCGCGCTCGGCGCCATGATAGGCCGCGCGGGACGCCTGGAAGAGGAAGCCGCCGTGCGTCGCATCGAGGCGGCCGCCCGCCTGCTGGGGCCCGTGATGATCGTGCTGCTCGGGGGGCTGATCGGCCTGATGATGGGCGGGCTGCTGTCAGGCGTCACCGAGCTCGGGTCGTCGGTGATGGAGTAGGGCGCCAGGCGCCAGGGCCGCCAAGGGCGGCGGCGTTTCTCGGTAGGGAGGCAGCTTTAGGTTATCGGCCTCCGGCAAGGCCCAACCGCCCGCCATCATCGGCCGGGTTAGCTTTCGTCTCGCGTCATCGCGTAATTTGAACGTCTCGCCTATATAGCGACCCTTCCGACGGATAATGGCGCGCCAGGATCCGGAAGGAGAGATTCACAACGGTGGCCATTTGCGTGTACGCCATGTGAATATTGAGGCGTCGGGTCGTGGAGAAAAACTGCGCGGATGGCGTGTCTGCGGCGGTTTGTCGAGCGATCTAACTCGTTGAATATGTGATTAAAATTATGGAATTTCGAGCTCATAGGTTCTCCGTGGCGCCCATGATGGATTGGAGCGACCGCCACTGCCGGTCGCTGCATCGCGTGCTGTCGTCGCAGGCGCTGCTCTATTCGGAGATGGTCACCACCGGCGCCGTACTGCACGGCGATCGCGAGCGGCTGCTGGGCTATTCGAGCGACCAGCATCCGGTGGCGCTGCAACTGGGCGGCTCCGAGCCCGCCGACCTGGCCGCCGCCGCCCGCATCGGCGAGGACTACGGCTACGACGAGATCAATCTCAATGTCGGCTGCCCGTCCGACCGCGTGCAGAGCGGCCGGTTCGGCGCCTGCCTGATGCGCGAGCCCGACCTGGTGGCCGAATGCATGGCCGCCATGGCGAACGCCGTGAAGGCGCCGGTGACGGTCAAGTGCCGGATCGGCGTCGACGACCAGGATCCGGAGGAGGCGCTGTTCACCCTGGTGGACAAGTGCGTCGCCGCCGGCGTCACCAGCTTCATCGTCCACGCCCGCAAGGCCTGGCTGCAGGGCCTGTCGCCGAAGGAAAACCGCGACGTCCCGCCGCTCGACTACCCGCTGGTCTATCGGCTCAAACGCGAGCGCCCGGACCTGTTCATCGCCATCAACGGCGGCGTGCCCAGTGTCGACGCGGCGCTGGAGCATCTTGAGCACGTCGACAGCGTCATGCTGGGCCGCGCGGCCTATCACGAGGCGGGCCTGCTGGGCGCGGTCGACCGCCGTGTCTACGGCCTCGATGTTTCCGACGTCTCGCCCTTCGAGGCCGTCGAGCGCTACCGCCCCTATATCGAGCGCAGCCTGGCCGAGGGCTGGCGCCTGGCCGGGATCACCCGCCACATGCTGGGCCTGTTCCACGGCCTGCCGGGCGCGCGCGCCTGGCGGCGGATCCTCACCGTCGAGGGCGTGGCCGAGGGCGCGGGGGTCGCGGTCGTCGACAAGGCCCTGGACGCCGTCCGCCGCGCCGTCGACGAGCGCGAGGCGAGGGGACTGGAGTCGGCCGCAGGCTGAGCCTTAGGAACTCTTGCCGTCTTTCAAGGGTTTGCCGCCCGACAAGACTTCAAGGGACGTCCTGAAATGAAGATTCGATTTTTCGTGGCGGGTGTCGGCGCGGCGCTGCTGGCGGCCGCCGGTTCTCAGGCCCTGGCCCAGGACGGCGGAAACTTCGCCGTCGGCGGCAACATCGGCACGCCCGGTATCGGGCTCGAGGCCCAGTATCGCCTGAACGACAGCTTCGTGGTCCGGGGCGGCGGCGACTGGCTCGACTTCGACCACGACGAGACCTACAGCGGCGTCGCCTACACCGGCAAGGTCAAGTCCAAGACCGCCGGCCTGTTCCTCGACTGGCATCCGATGCAGGGCGGCTTCTTCGTCTCGGGCGGCAGCTATTTCGGCAAGCGCAAGATCAACCTTTCGGGCACGCCCACCGAGAACACCCAGATCGGCGGCGCGACCTTCACCCCCGCCCAGATCGGCACCATCACCGGCGACGTCGAGCTGTCCGACGCCCAGCCGTTCCTGGGCCTGGGCTGGGATAACACCTTCAGCGGCGACGGCGGCTGGGGCTTCCGGGTTCTGGGCGGCGTGTCGTTCAGCGACAGCCCCAAGGTCGACCTGACGGCCTCGGGCGGCACGCTCTCCAACGACCCCACCTTCCAGCAGCGCCTGCGCGAGGAAGAGGCCGAGGTCCGCGACGACGCCAAGGACTTCAAGTACTTCCCGGTGGCGCAGATCGGGCTGACCTACCGGTTCTAACGTTCCTCAAGCCCGTCATCCCGGAAAGCCCGCAGGGCTTATCCGGGACCCAGGGGACTGGGCGCCGCGCTTGGGTTCGCCGTCCTCCCAGTGGCCGATGCGATGCGGCGGCCCCTGGGTCCCGGCTCTGCGCTTCGCTCCGGCCGGGATGACGACGAAGGGGCTAAGCCACCAGCGCCGCCCGGATCGCGCCGGCCGCAGCCATCGCGTCCGCCGGGGCCAGCAGCACCTGCAAGCCCCGCTGGCCGCCGTTGATGAACACGCGCTCCAGCACGAACGCCTCGTCCTCGATGGCGGTGGGCACCTTCTTGCGTTGTCCGAAGGGGCTGACCCCGCCCACCTTGAAGCCGGTCAGGCGCTCGGCGTCGGCCGGCTTCATCATGGCCGCCGCCTTGCCGCTGAAGGCCGCCGCCAGCTTCTTCATGCTGACCTCGCGGTCGGACGGCACGATCACGCAGACCGGCTTGCCGTCCACCTGGGCCATCAGGGTCTTGAGCACCTGGCCGGGTTCGACGCCCAGGGCCTCGGCGGCCTGCAGCCCCACGCGCTCGGCATTGGGGTCATAGTCGTAGGTCGCCACCTCGAAGGCGACGCCGGCCTTGGAAAGCGCCAGGGTCGCGGGCGTGCTCTTGGACATCGGTCATCCCCTCCAACTCCATCGCGGTTGATGGCGCAAACCGCAAAACCCGTCTAGCAGTCGGCCTCTGTTTTCCGACGGACCGCCTGCCGATGACCCGCGCCGAGATCGAACCCTTCCACGCCATCGGCATCAGCCGCCTGGCGCACCAGCTGAAGGGGGAGGGCGCTTCGGTCATCCACATGGAGTTCGGCCAGCCCTCGACCGGCGCCCCCGCGCCCGCCATCGCCCGCGCCCACCAGGTGCTCGACAGCGATGGCATGGGCTATTGGGAGAGCCCGGCGCTCAAGGCCCGCATCGCCCGCCACTACGCCGAGACCTACGGCGTCGCCATCGAGGCCGAGCAGGTGATCCTGACCTGCGGCGCCTCGCCGGCTCTCGTTTTGGCCCTGTCGAGCGCCTTCTCGCCCGGCGACCGGGTGGCCCTGGCGCGGCCCGGCTACGTCGCCTACCGCAACAGCCTGAAAGCCCTGCACCTGACGCCGGTCGAGATCGCCTGCGGTCCGGAGAGCCGCTACCAGCTGACCGCCGCGGCCCTGGCCGCGCTGGATCCGGCGCCGGCGGGCGTCATCATCGCCAGCCCCGCCAACCCCACCGGCACCATCATCCCGCCCGAGGAACTGGCGGCCATAGCCGAGGTCTGCCGCGAGCGCGGGATCCGCATCGTCTCCGACGAGATCTATCATGGCCTGAGCTACGTCGGCCCCACCCACTCGATGCTGGAGTTCGAGCCGACGCCCCTGATCGTCAACAGCTTCTCCAAGTACTTCAGCATGGTCGGCTGGCGGCTGGGCTGGCTGGTCGCGCCGGCCGATCTGGTCACCCGCGCCCGCGCCTTCGTCGGCAACCTGTTCCTGACCGCGCCGTCGCTCAGCCAGCACGCGGGCCTGGCCGCCATGGACGCCCGCGATGAGCTGGAGGGCCACGTCGCCGTCTATCGCGCCAACCGCCAGCTGCTGCTCGACGCCCTGCCGGCGCTGGGCCTGACCGCCATCGCTCCGCCCGACGGCGCTTTCTACATCGGGGCCGACATCGGGCATCTGACCGACGACAGCCTGGCCTTCTGCGAGCGCCTGCTGCGCGAAACCGGCGTGGCCACGGCCCCCGGCCTCGATTTCGACCCGGTCGAGGGACGACACTTCATACGCTTCAGCTTCGCGGTCGGGGCGCCGCTGGTGAAGGAGGCGCTGGAGCGCATCACGCCCTGGTTCGCGGCTCAAACTGCATATTCCAAATAATGCATTGACTATCCATTATGTGAGAATAAACCTGCGCACGTTCCGGTGTTGAATGGGCGGGTAGTCTTCCGTCTGCGCGGCGTCTCGACCGCCCCGGTACGGGAGGGCGCACCGCCATGGATCCTTTCAACCGCCGCGATTTCCTGCGCACGGCCGCCGTGGCCGGGGCCATGGTCCCCGTCGCCGCCCAGGCCGCACAGGCCGCCGCTTCGGCCCCCGTCGCGCTGGACGCCGACGGCGTCCGCTGGCTCGACGGCGCGCCGCCCGCCGCCCACGAGGGCCAGACCTTCGGCCTGCCGTGGCCGCGGGGGACCCAAAAGGCCAAGACGACCTTCACGGTCGCCGGCGCCGACGGCCAGATCGTGCCCGTCCAGACCTGGCCGCTGGCCTACTGGCCCGACGGTTCACTGAAGTGGACCGGCCACGCCGTCCCCGCCGGCGCCGGCCTCGGCGCCGTCGCCCTCAAGGTCCAGCCCGGCAAGCCGGTCGCTCCCGCCTCGGGCGTTTCCGTGCGCGAGACCGCCGACGCGGTCGAGATCGTCAGCGGCGAGCAGTCCTGGCTGATCCCGCGCAAGGGTCCCAATGTCATCGCCCGCGCCACGGTGGCCGGCCGCGAGACCCTGCGCGACGTGCGCCTGGTGGCCCTGACCCAGGACAAGCCCGACCTCGACGACGGTCCCGTCACCCAGACCCGCTTCGAGGGCGAAGTCACCGCCGTGACCGTCGAACAGAAGGGCCCGGTCCGCGCCGTCGTGAAGCTGGAGGGCAATCACCGCCAGGGCGAGCGCGCCTGGCTGCCCTTCACCCTGCGCCTCTACGTCTATGCCGGCGCCCGCTCGCTGCGGATCATGCACAGCTTCGTCTTCGACGGCGACGAGAACCGCGACTTCCTGCGCGGCCTGGGCCTCGTCGGGACCGCGCCCCTGACCGATCCGCTCTACGACCGCCACGTCCGCTTCTCGGGCGAGGGCGACGGCGTCTGGGGCGAGGGCGTGCGCCCGCTGACCGGCCTGCGTCGCGATCCCGGCAAGGCCTGGCGCGACGCCCAGGTGGCCGGCCAGAAGACCCCGGGGCTCGAGGGCATGGCGCCGACCGTCTCCAAGCGTCTCGATCTGATCCCGGCCTGGGGCGACTTCACCCTCAGCCAGCCCAATTCCGACGGTTTCAGCATCAAGAAGCGCACCAAGGCCGGCCACGGCTGGATCGACGCGGTGACCAGCGGCCGGGCCACGGGCCTGGGCTATATCGGCGGGGCCAGCGGCGGCGTCGCCTTCGCCCTGACCGACTTCTGGAAGCGCTGCCCCACGCGCCTGGACATCCGCAACGCCCACACCGACGCGGCGCAGTTCACCATCTGGCTGTGGTCGCCCGACACCCCGGCTATGGACCTGCGCTTCTACCACGACGGTCTGGGCCAGACCGACCACGCCGCCGAGCGTGAAGGCCTGGAGATCACCTACGAGGACTACGAAAAGGGCTGGGGCCGTCCGCTGGGCATCGCCCGCACCAACGAAATCACCCTCTGGGCCCTGCCGACCACCCCGTCGCGGGATGAGTTCGCGGCCATGGCCGGCCGCCTGCGCGCCGCCCCGCGCCTGGTGGCCACGCCGGCCCGGCTGAAGGCGGCGCAGGTGTTCGGCGACTGGAGCCTGGTCGACCGCTCCACCCCGACCCGCCGCGTCATCGAGGACCAGAACGACGGCCTGCTCGACTTCTACATGAAGGACGTCGAGCAGCGCCGCTGGTACGGCTTCTGGAACCACGGCGACGTCATGCACACCTATGACAGCGACCGTCACGTCTGGCGCTACGACATCGGCGGTTTCGCCTGGGCCAATTCCGAGCTGTCGCCGGACCTGTGGCTGTGGCTGTCGTTCGTGCGCTCGGGCCGGGCCGACGTCTTCCGCTTCGCCGAGGCCATGACCCGTCACACCGGCGAGGTCGATGTCTGCCATCTCGGACCCTATCGCGGCTTTGGCACGCGCCACGGCGTCCAGCACTGGGCCGACAGCTCCAAGCAGCCGCGCGTCTCCAACGCCGCCTATCGCCGCTACTACTACTACCTGACCGCCGACGAGCGGGTCGGCGACCTGATGCACGACCTGATCGGCTCGGACGAGACCCTCAGCCGCGTCGATATCAGCCGCAAGCTGCCGAACGGCCCCGCCTCGCATCCGCCGGGCGTCGTCGATATGGGCTTCGGCACCAGCTGGAGCGCCTTCGCCGCGGCCTGGCTCACCGAGTGGGAGCGCACCGGCGACAAGCGCTGGCGCGACCGCCTGCTGGCCGGCATGGACAGCATCGCGGGCTTCAAGCAGCAGTGGTTCGCTGGCGGCGCCGACTTCGACCTCAAGACCGGCCGCTTCCTCGGCGCGGGCGACAAGGTCAGCGTCTCGCACCTCAACGCCGTGTTCGGCGCCGTCGAGGTCCATTCCGAGCTGTTCCAGCTGATCGACGACCCGGCCTACAAGAACGCCTGGCTCGACTACTGCCAGTTCTACAACGCCTCCGACGCCGAGTTCCGGGCCAAGACCGGCGCGCCGGCCAAGGGGCGCAACCTCAAGGAAGGCCATTCGCGCCTGACCGCCTACGCCGCCTTCCAGCGCAAGGACCCGGCCCTGGCCGAACGCGCCTGGATGGAGTTCTTCAGCGGCGACGCAGGCCTGGGCATCGGCGCGGTGGCCACCGAGCGCCGCATCGAAGGCCCGGCCGTCATCGAGCCGATCGTCGAGATCCCCCGCGTCTCGACCAACGCCTCGTCCCAGTGGGGCCTGGCGGCCATCCAGAACCTCGCCCTGGTCGGCGACGCCCTGGAAGCCGCCCGCGCCAAACTCCCCACCGCCCCCCGCCGCTCCAACGGCGGCGACGCCGGCAAGGATGCGTTCTGAACCGGTTCCTCCCCCGTGCAAACAGGGGAGGGGGCTCCGTGCATCCCCCCCTCCCGTAAAATCCCCGCGAAAGCGAAACAACGGATCCCTCTCCCCTTGCGGGAGAGGGTGGCCTCGCGGAGCGAGGTCGGGTGAGGGGTCTC
>NZ_QHJY01000063.1 GCF_003185805.1 Caulobacter sp. D5 | reverse complement strand
GCGGCGGCAGGGACGGGTCCGAGCCCTTCCAGGTGTAGATCAGAGCGTGGCCGCCGACGACCTCGCGGGTCATGGCCTTGTGGGCGGCCGGATAGGTCGTCTGCAGCCAGGCGTGCAGGGCGTCCCATTGGGCCAGGTCGTTCTCGGCCACGTCCTGGTGGCTGACGGTCTGGAAGTGGACGGCCTCGCCCAGGTGGGCGGCGGCCTTGGCGGCGTCGAACGGACGGGCGGCGGCCAGGGGAACGTCACCGGCCGGGGCCGGCGGCTTGAAGGTCGCCGTGCGCACTACGACCACCCCGGCCAGCACCGCGACGACACCGACCGTGCCCAGCGCGACCTTGCTCTTCCACCCCATGACGCCCCTCCGCGAATGTCAGGACGCGACTGTGCGACGGGGCGGCGGGGTTGCCAATCCCCATTTCGATACGTGATGGATCGAAATTGTCTCCCGTCTCTCCACCATTTCCGCTCGGCCAGCGGAAAACGGGCGCGCCGCTTCCGCGAAACCGTGGTTTGTTGCCCCGCTCCCTTTCGCGAGCGGCCCTGTCGGAGACTCTTATGATCGCAGCCATGCTCGCCGCCATCGCGCTCGGCGGTGCGGTCTCGCCGGCGCCCTCGACGGGCGCCGCCACGGCTGACGGCGCAGCGCCGCAGGCGTTCGATCCGGCGGCCGTGAAGGCGATCGAGGCGGCGGTCTACGACTATGTGGACGGCCAGCTGGAGGGCGACCCGGCCCGCGTCGCCCGCGTCCTGCACCCTGACCTGGCCAAGCGCGCCGTGCGCTCGCGGCCGGATCCGGACGAGACCCTGGGCCTGAGGCGCATGAGCCGCGACGAACTCGTGGACCTGACGCGGCAGGGCGCCCTGCGCACGCCGCGCGAAAAGTGGGACCGCAGCGTGAGAGTCCTGGACGTCGCCGGCAACGCCGCGGTGGCGCGCGTGGAGACGCCCTGGTTCGTCGATCACCTCAATCTGGGCCGGTTCGGCGACCGCTGGGTGATCGTCAACGCCCTGTGGTTCCCCAAGCCGCAGCCGGCGAAGTCCTAGTCCTTCACGTGCGTCGTCGGACGGTCGTGGCCGTCCGACAGCTCCTCGCGCCACTGACCGCGCTCGTCCTCGTAGGTGATGCCGACCGTGTCGCCCGCCACCTTCTGCTCGCCGGCCGCGCGCTTGGCGGCGGCCAAGGCCGCGTCGTGGGTCCGGAAGGTCTCGGAGAACACCGCGCCCAGCTTGTAGGCCCAGCCGCCGTCGTGCTCGACGATGGTGTAGGTGATGTCGGTCATGGGAACTCCTCGTGATGCGGCAACAACAGCAGGGAGAGGGACGCGGTTCCGACGGCGCTGTCTTGGACGCAGGCGCCGCATTCTCGCGCCCACCCAAATTCGTCATCCCGGCCGAAGCGCAGCGCTTTCCGGGATGACGACGTTAGGGGATCACCCCTCCCCGGCCAGTTCCTGCACCTCCTCGAAGGTCCGCAGGCCCGGGCGCTGGGCGCAGACCAGCACGCCCATGTTCCCGGGCAGGTGCTGGTTGGCCAGCATCTTCTCGTGGGCGGCCGGGATCTGGTCCCAGGGGAACACTTCGGACAGGCACGGATCGACGCGGCGGTCGATGACCAGCTGGTTGGCGGCGCTGGCCTGCATCAGGTTGGCGAAGTGCGATCCCTGCACGCGCTTCTGGCGCATCCACAGGAAGCGGGCGTCCATGGTCAGGTTGAAGCCGCTGGTGCCGGCGCAGATGGCCACCATGCCGCCGCGCTTCACCACGAACACCGACACCGGGAAGGTCGACTCCCCCGGGTGCTCGAACACCAGGTCCACGTCCTTGTTTCCGGTAATCTGCCAGATGGCTTTGCCGAACTTGCGGCTCTCCTTCATGTAGTCGGAGAACTCGGGGCCGTTGACCTTCGGCAGCTGGCCCCAGCAGTTGAACTCCTTGCGGTTCAGCACCGCCTTGGCGCCCATCGACAGCACGAACTCGCGCTTGTCGTCGTCGCTGACCACGCCGATGGCGTTGGCCCCGGCGACGGCCGCCAGCTGCACGGCGAAGACGCCAAGACCGCCCGACGCGCCCCAGACCAGCACGTTCTGGCCGGGCTTCAGCTCGTGCGGCTTGTGGCCGAACAGCATGCGGTAGGCGGTGGCCAGCGTCAGGGTGTAGCAGGCCGCCTCCTCCCAGGTCAGGTGGCGGGGGCGCGGCATCAATTGACGAGATTGCACCCGGCAGAACTGGGCGAAGCTGCCGTCAGGCGTCTCGTAGCCCCAGATCCGCTGGCTCGACGAGTACATCGGGTCGCCGCCGTTGCACTCCTCGTCGTCGCCGTCGTCCTGATTGCAGTGGATGACGACCTCGTCGCCCAGCTTCCAACGCTTCACCTTGGCGCCCACCGCCCAGACGATGCCGGAGGCGTCCGAGCCGGCGATGTGGAAAGGATGCTTGTGGCCGTCGAGCGGGCTGATCGGCTCGCCCAGGGCGGCCCAGATGCCGTTGTAGTTGACGCCGGCGGCCATCACGAGGACCAGCACCTCGTCCTCGCCGATCTCCCAGGTCGGCACCACCTCGACCTGCATGGCCGAGCCCGGCGGGCCGTGGCGCTCCTTGCGGATCGTCCAGGCGTACATCGACTTGGGCACGTGGAAGGGCGGCGGGATCTCGCCGATCTCGTAGAGGTCTTTGACAGGCGACGCAGTGGTCGCGAGGGTCGCGGTATCCATCTCACTCCCCGGCTCATGGCCCCGGCTCTTCGGCGCTGCAACATGAACGCCGAAAGGACTGATTGCGCTCCGCGGTACGGTTCGGCGCGAACGAAAAATGCGCCGCCGGACCGTCGTTCTTATCGTGTTCTCCGGCCACGCTCGGCAGGCCGGTACGGCTGAGGCTGTGACAAGCCTTCGGATCTGGCAAGCGGAATCCTTGTGCGTCGCAGCATGGTTGCACATGAAACCACATGCCGAGCCGGAGGTTGCGCGCTTCCCATTCGCGCCGCGTCGGGCGAGGTTGCGGGCATGACGCCGACCATCCCGCCGATGCTGCACGTCTCGCGCCCCACGGGCTCGATCATCCTGCTGGAGCTGGACGCCCCGCCGGCCAACGCTCTGAGTCTTTCCTTGCGCGCCCAACTGGTCCGGGCCCTGGACGAGATCGCCACCGACGACGACGTGCGCGCCGTGGTGCTGACCGGCCGGGGCGCGGTGTTCTGCGCCGGCGACGACTTGCGCGAAGCCGCCGTGCGCGGCGACGGAGCCCTGGCGGCGGTCGAGGACTTCAACCGGCTGATGGACTGGGTCGAGGCCCTGCGCGTGCCGACCATCGCCGCCATTGACGGCTGGTGCTTCGGCGGCGGGCTGGAACTGGCGCTGGCCTGCGACATCCGCCTGGCCAGCGACCGGGCGGTGTTCGCCGCCTCGGGGGTGAACATCGGCCTCGTGGCCTCGGCGACGCGCCTGCCCAGGCTGATCGGCGCCGCCCGCGCCAAGGCCCACCTGCTGACGGGCGCGAAGTTCGATCCGGCCCGCGCCCTGTTCGACGGCGTCGTCACCGCCGTCCACACGCCCGCCACCCTGCTGCGCGAGGCCATGAAGCTGGCCGAAGCCATCTCCGCCTGCGCGCCCCTGGCGGTGGAGGCGACCAAGCGCATCGTCGACGGCAAGGCCTATGTGGAAGAGGAACTGCCGGCCCTGATCGCCAGCACCGACCACAGAGAGGCGATCGCGGCGTTCATGGCCAAGCGGACGGCGGATTTCAGGAGGAAGTGAACTTCACAGCCGTATCGAAAAATACAATTAATCTAGTCAGGCCAATCATGGATTCTTTCCAACATTTCGGCACGCGATAATTGCCCAGAAGATAGTACGTTTAAGTCCTCTTCACTTAATACGTTATCACCAACGCTTGGATAAGTCGTCAACCAAACCTCCCCGAGAGGAGTTTGTGAATTTTTTGCACCAACGACCTTTATTTGAACACCCATCAACCTTACAGCATTCAGCAATTTCCCAAGCTTTTCTGGGGTAAGGCCGGGATCTGAAAACGACAAACCATTTATCGCCATATTTGGGTACGCAGTACCATTCCCGTAATCGACCCTGAAATCATCACACCCGAGCAAATTTTGGAGCCTGGGTACATCATTTTTGTTCATATTGGTTTTACGAGGCACGATCACCAGACGAAATTGCGCATTCATGCACACTGGCTTCTTGATTTTTGGAAGCGAAGTATTTTTTTCCGTCAATTTTGGCTTTGGTGATTCAGAAGATGAAATTTCAATTTTTACTTTCTCTTGAGGTGGAGCGACAGCGCTCTCCTTTTTCGGATTACATCGAGCCTGATCATCATGGATTTTCATGCAGATCGTGCGCTTCCACTGAGGTAGCGAGGGCATAGCTGAAATTCCAGCATACGCGACCGGGACAAGACCAATGAGCACGATCCCGCCACCAAGAATGGTGGCGGGATTCTTCACCCACTCCTTCCAAGATTTGTCTTCCAGTCCAGGCACCAGAACCCCCACCAACCCTAGGTGGTTCTAACTTGCCGTCACCGCGCGACATTCGTCCAGAGTGCGAACTCAAGCCTGCACATTTGGATATCGCCTGAGCAATCCAGAATCTGCCTCCCCCCGCACGCCGCTGCCCCAACCTCATCATCTACAGGTTGATTGAAGGGTGAGCTCACACCGGCCGATCGCCCGCGATCGTCACCCGGAAGCCCGAGCGCACGTCGGGGAAGTAGTCCCAGATCGCCTGGTGCCAAGTGCAGCGGTTGTCCCAGAAGGCCACCGAGTTGGGCCGCCAGCGGAAGCGCACCTGGAAGTCCGGGTTGCCGGCGTGGTGGTAGAGATAGCCCAGGATCGCCGCGCTCTCGGCCTTGGGCAGGCCGGCGATGTGGGTGGTGTAGGACGGATTGACGAACAGGCTCTTGCGGCCGCTCACGGGGTGGGTGCGCACCACCGGGTGGGCGGTGCAGTTGTACTGCCGGTCGATGTCCGGAAAGATCGCCTTGTAGATCGGGTTGGCGTCGTGGACGGCGGTGAGGCCCTCCAGATAGGTCTTCATCCGGTCCGACAGCGTGTCGTAGGCCGCGTACATGCTGGCGAAGACGGTGTCGCCGCCGTCATCGGGTACGACCGGCATGTGCAGTATGCTGCCCAGGGGCGGCTCGGGATCGCAGGTCAGGTCCGAGTGCCAGCTCTCGCCGGCCACGAACTTGGAGTTCTCATCGGCGTGGATGGCCACGACCTCGGGATGGTCGGCCAGGCCCGGCACGCCCGAATGGATGGCCAGCGGCCCGAACTTGCGGCCCAGCGCCTTGTGGGCGTCATGGGTCATCTGCTGGTCGCGGAAGAACAGCACCTGGTACTGGGTCAGGGCCTGGTGCAGTTCCTCGAACTGCCGGTTCGACAGCGGCTGGCCCAGGTCGACGCCGAACACCTCGGCGCCGATCCGGCGGGTCATCGGCTTCACTTCCAGAACGTCGTACGCCATCGAAAGCTCTCTCAGGACTTGATGAACTGGCCGCGCACGTAGACGAGCGGCGGCTTGGACTCGTCGATGCGGACGGAAACCACCCGGCCGACGAGGATCTCGTGGTCGCCGCCGTCGTGGGCGGCGTGCAGTTCGCACTCCACCGCCGCCACCCCGCCGGCCAGCACCGGAGCGGCGGTGGCGCCCGGCTCCAGGGCGGCCAGGGCGAAACGGTCGTCGCAGCCGGACCTCGCGAAGGCGTAGGCCAGCTCGCCCTGGTCGGCGGCCAGGATGTTGACGCAGAACACGCCGGCCTGACGCACGGCGGCCAGGGTGCGGCTCTCGCGCTTGAGGCAGGCCAGCACCAGCGGCGGCTCCATCGACAGCGACGAAAACGCGCTGACCGTCGTGCCCGACAGCTGTCCGTCCAGCGCCGTGGTCACCACCGTCACGCCGGCCGCGAAGCTGCCCATGGCCTTGCGGAACAGGGCGGGATCGGCGTCGCTGGCCAGGGCCGCGCCCATCACTCTCCCCCGAACGGGTTGTCGCCATAGACCGGCGGGGCGCGGTTGGCCGCCTCGCCCGTCTCGGCGCGGCCGCAGACGGCCAGAGCCGTCAGGGCGTAGACCAGGGCGCTGTCCACCAGGTCCTTCGGCGTCGGCCGCCAGCGGGCGAAACCGGTGGTGATGGCCGGGATGCGGTGCATGTTGAAGACGTTGTGGTCGCGCCACATGCTGGAATAGACCGGCGCGGCCTTGGCGACCGGATGGCCCAGCGACAGCTGGGTGGCGACGTCCACGGCCCCGACCAGCGGGGCCACCTCGGCGGCGTCGGCCTCGAAGCCGTGGCGCACCACCACCGGCTCGATCTCGATCCCGGCGATGCCCGTCTTGCGCGCCATGGCCTCCAGCGAGTGCTGGATGTCGGCCACGCGCTGGCGGGGGTTGAGGCCCACTTCCAGATAGAGGTTCACCCGCTCGGTCCCCGCCCCGAAGGCGTAGGGAATGCCGCCTCGGATCGAGGCCAGCTGCGACTTCGGCTGGGCCGTGCCGCCGGGGCTTTCGTAGAGGCTGGCCTTCTCCCACTCGCCGCTCCAGGCGTGGATGGCCTCGGTCAGCTTGCCGATCTTGTAGAGCGGGTTGGGATGCTCGGCGGCCGTAGCGGGATGGGTCAGCAGCGGGGTGAACACCCCCTCTCCCCAGACCGTGATCCGAAACACCGCATAGCCGCAGCCGACCCAGGTCAGGCCGAAGTCGCAGCCCTCGGCGGCGATGGCGTAGTCGGGGGCGACGCCGCCGTGATGGAACAGGTAGTGGGCGCCGATGTCCTTGCCCATATAGGCGATCCCGCGATGCTCCTCGATCGGCTCGGGGCCGATCTCGCCGGGGCAGGCGGTCAGATACATCTTGCCGGCCAGCTCGTAGCCGGCCGCCTTCAGCGCCTTGGCGGCGATCAGGAAACAGGCCATCGGCCCGCGGTCGTTGGCGATCGGATAGCCGTAGAGCTTGCCGTCCTCCAGCCAGCACTTCTCCCATTCGGGATTGGCCAGGGTCGAGGGGCTGTACTTGTAGGCGTCCAGGTCCGGGTTCCAGGTCGGCGCCTCGGTGTCGAGGTGGGCGGTGAACAGCAGGTTCTTGCCCACACCCTTGCCGCCATGGGTGCCGATGATGTTGGGACGCTCGGGCGTGGCTCCCACCTTGCGCGGCGAGAAGCCCTCGCGCGCCATCCAGTCGTAGACGTAGGTCGCGACCTCCAGCTCCTTGCCCGAAGGCGCGGGGATGTTGCCCAGGGTCAGGGCCAGCTCGACGATCTCGCTCTCGCTGATCGCCGCGGCGATGGCGGCGCGGTCAGCTTCCGTGACCGTGTAGGGGGCGGCGACGCCCGGGATGTTGGCGAACCCGTCGGCCATCACGCGGCCTCCTTCCAGGCTTTGGCGACCTCGACGCTGTCGGTGAGGATCGCGGTGTTCAGCGCCATGGTCTTCAGAGCCACCTCGTGCAGGTCGGGCTCGTAGGCCGCGCAGGCGTCGGCGGCGACGAAGACGTGGTAGTCGAGGTCGAAGGCGTCGGCGGCGGTGGCGGCCACGCAGCACTCGGTGGTCAGGCCGCAGACCACGAGCGTATCGACGCCCATGGCCTTCAGGCGGGCGTCGAGGTCCGTGCCGACGAAGCCGCTGTAGCGGGTCTTGGCCACCACCAGCTCACCCTGCGCGGGCTGGGGACCATAAAAGGCGCTGCCCGGCTGGCCGGCGCGACACAGGGCCGCCTCGCTGTCGGGATCGCCGCCGCGTCGGCGCATGCGCTCGTTCCACGACGGGCTGTCGGTGTCGGGCGCGGTGAACAGGCCGACGAACACCACCGGCACGCCCGCGTCCCGCGCGACCGCGACCAGGGCCGCCGCCGCATCCACGGCCGGCGCGGCCATGCCCATGTCGACGCCGTACTGCCCCAGCAGGCCGTCGGGCGAGGCGAAGTCGACCTGGATGTCGATCACCGCCAGCGCCGTGCGACCGGGCGCGATCCAGGCCGGGAAGTCGCTCACGAGAACACCGAGCGCAGGCCCGGCAGGATCTCCGAGCCGAACATCGAAAGGCCTTCCACATAGTCCGGGAAGATCAGCATCAGCCCGTCCAGCTCGCAGTCGGTGACGTAGGCCTGGACCTGCTCGGCGCAGGTGGCGGGCGAGCCGACCACGGTGTGGGTCATGAACGCGCCCTGCTGGGCCGCGACGCTCGACAGCTTCTCGGCCGGCACGCCCCAGCTTTCCAGCATGGCCAGGATGGCGCCCATGTCGGCCCCGTCCTTGTAGCGCTGGACCAGGGCCTCGGCCCCGGCGTCGCTCTCGGCGTGGACGACGGTGCACATGGCGTAGGTCTTGATGGTCTTGCCCATGCCTTGCGCGGCCAGCTTGGCCCGGCGCGAGGCGTCTCGGCGCTCTTCCGGCGTGCGACCGCCAATGAAACAGACGTCGGCCTCGCGCACAGAGAACTGGAAGCCCCGGTCGCTCATGCCCGCGCAGACCAGCTCCGGACGCGGGCGGGACAGCGGCTTGGGCTTGGACTGGCAGTCCTTCATCGTGAAGAACCGACCGTCGAAATCGACGCTGTCCTCGCTCCACAGCCGCTTGACGATCTGGGTCCATTCCTCGGTCAGGACGTAGCGGTCGTCGTGGGTCAGGGCGTCGTCCCAGGCGCCCATCTGCGCGAACTCGCCGCGATAGGCCCCGGCGACGATGTTGAGGCCCGCGCGGCCGCCGCTGATGTGGTCCAGCGTGGCGATCATCTTGGCCGCCACGGCCGGGTTCTGCAGCAGCGGGTGGATGGTGGCCCAGATGCGTACGTTCTTGGTGGCCTCGGCGATGCCGGCCATCATCGTCACCGACTCCAGGGCCGTGCCCCAGTGGTCGGTCTCGCCGCCAAAGCCGCGGAACTTGCCCATCGACATGACGAAGTCCATGCCGACCTGGTCGGCGGCGACGGCCGCGGCCTTGTTGCTCTGGTAGAGGCCGTCGAGGGTGGGCGTGGTCTTGGAGATGATCCAGCCGCCGTTGGCCACCGGCAGGAAGACTCCGAAGTCCTTGTGCTTGGAAGGGCTGTGGAACATGGCGGACATCCTTGATTACGCGGCGTCTTGCAGAAGGGTCGGAACGGGCTCGCCGATCGGCTCGGCCTCGGCGGCCTTGCGCGGCGGGCGCATGAACAGGGCGGCGACGAAGATCACGCCGATTACCGCGGCGAAGACCTGGAAGGCCGGGGCGAAGCCGCCCAGCTGGTCGCGCATGAAGCCGCCGATCGCCGGCCCCAGGGCCGAGGCCGCGCCGGCCAGGCAGACCAGCGAGAAGAGCTCGAGATTGTTCTTCCGGCCGTAGTAGTTGAGCAGCAGGATGCTGACGGCCAGCACGGTCATGCCAAAGCCGATGCCCACCCCGACGGCGAACAGCATCATCAGGGGCCAGGTGGTGGCGTGGGTCAGGGCCAGCAGGCCGACGGCCATGACGCCTTGCGCGCCCGCCAGCAGCCAGCGCGGATCGATGCGGTCGCCGACCAGGCCACCGCCCAGCCGCGCGGCCACCTGCATCAGGGATTCCAGGCTGATCGCCGAGATGGCGATGGTCATCGGCACGCCCAGTTCGCCGAAGTGGCTGGGGGCGAGGCTGACGGCGGTGACGCCGCCCAGCAGGTGGGCGAAATAGGCCGCCAGGATCACCCAGAACTGCGGGGTGCGGACGGCTTCCTTCACCGTCCAGTCGATGGCGGTGCGGTAGACGCGGGTGTTGGCCGGCGCGTTCTCGACATCCTGCGCGACCGCCTTGTCGGTCTCGGCGGCGGCGGCGTCCAGCCAGGCCTTGCCGCCCACGAGGGCGGTGCACAGAACGCCGACGACCAGCGACGCGGCCGCCTGCATCCACCAGTAGGGCCGCCAGGCGCCGCCGGCGATCTCCATGCCCGACAGGGCCATCCACGGCCCGACCACCCCGCCCAGCGAGCCGACGGTGAAGTAGATCCCGAACGGCAGGGCGCGCTTCTTGAACAGCATGCCCAGCACGTGGGTGCCGGGGATCAGGGCCATCATCTGGTAGCCGACGCCCAGCAGGGCCGTGCCGAACAGATAGACGTAAAGTCCCGGCGTCGCCGCCAGGCAGGAGAAGCCCGCCACCATCACCGCCGAACCGGCCAGGATGGTCGGCCGCACCCCGAGCTTGCGGATCAAGAGGGCCGGCAGCCACGACGAGCCGCCGCAGAACGCCCCCAGCAGGGTGAAGCCGGTGAAGGCCGGACCGAAGCCCCAGCCCTGCTCCTTGATCATCGCCGGCAGCACCACCCCCAGCGACGAGAAGGTCGAGGCGGTGATCAGAAACAGCAGCAGGGCGAAGACCGACAGGATCAGCCAGGCGCGCCAGGGGGAGGTCGACATGGCGAGGCTCCTAGAAAATTAGGAGCGACGCGCCCGTTGCAGCAGGCGCGCCGCAAGGGGAACTAGAACTTCCGGGACAGGGTCACCCGCCATTCGCGGCCCTTGGAGGGCAGCGCGCCGAGGTTGGCGTAGGTGTCGGCGTCGGGGGTGAAGTAGAGCTTGTCGAACAGGTTATCGACGTTGAGCGTGGCCGTGTACGGACCGTACTCGTAATAGGCGCTGGCGTTGGCCACGGCGTAGGCCGGATAGACCACCGCGCCCGGCAGCACGCCCGATGTCTTGGTCACGTGCGTCACGCCCAGCGTGCCGCCAACCTTGCCCCAGCCGTAGGCGTCCGACGTGTAGGAGCCGTACAGGCTGACCACCGACTTGGGGATCAGGGTGTAGTCGTAGTCGCCGGTCCCGACGACGCTGCTGTAGCTCCACACCACGTAGGAGCCGCCGAAGCCGTTGGCGCCCGAGACGCCCGCGGCCCAGGCCGGGATGTACTGGAACGAGGTGTCCGGGCCCTTGACCGAGGTGTGCTGGCTGTTGCCCGAGAAGGTGAAGCTGAAGTGCTCCGAAGCGAGGTAGCGCACTTCCAGCTCCACGCCCTTGGCGCGGGTGCCGGTCACCGTGCCGGCGATGCCGGTCAGCTGGGTGCGGTTCTGGCGGTAGCCGGCCAGCGACCCGACGAGCGTGCCGTTCAGCCACTGGAACTTGACGCCGGTCTCGGCCAGGTCGCCGTCCGACAGCCACGTGCCGTTGTTGACCAGCCCCGGCGCGATGTCGCCCGCCTGGCTCATCTCCAGCGACGAGGTCTCGGCGTAGGTGATGTAGGGCATCAGGCCCAGTGGCAGCTTGTAGGTGGCGCTGGCGGTGTAGGTCCACTTGCCCTTCGACGCCTTCTGCACGCCAGCGACCGTGTAGGACAGGTAGCCGGTGTCGTTGGAGGTGACGTCGTAGTCGTCGTAGCGGCCGCCCAGCATCAGGTTCAGCTTGCCGCCGATCATGATGTCGCTGGTGAAGAAGACGCCGACGTCGCTCCACTGGCTGGAGTTGTCGTTCTCCCACTGCACGCCGTCGCCGGCGTTGAACGGGCTGCCCAGGATGTCGGTAGCGGTGGCCCCGTAGGAGAGATCGCGGCGGTCCAGCGCGATCATGCCGCTGTTGTAGCTTTCGCGGCGGCGGCCGTCGAAGTCGCGGTAGGAGGCGCCGACGAACGACTTGGTCTCGACCGCGCCGTCCAGGAAGTCGTGGTCGATGTTGTAGGTCAGGCGGGCTTCCCAGACCTTGCTGTCGAACCACGCCGGGTAGCCGTAGGACGAGAAGCGCTTGTTCTCGAGGTCGTCGTAGAACAGCTGCAGCTTGATCGAGCTGTCGGCGCTGAGATCCTTGGCCAGGTCCCAGTAGAAGGTGTTGGTGCGGGTCTTCGAGAAGTCGGCCGACGAGACGTAGACCGTGCGCGGCGACAGCTTGGTCGTGCCCACCCCGGTGTCCAGCGTGTGCAGGGCGTCGCTGGTCGGGTAGCCGTAATAGGCCAGGTACATCGACGCGGCGTAGGGGTAGTAGCCGATCTCGTTGGGCGTCAGGCGGCCGTTGCCGTCGCTGTCGGTCAGGCTGGTGTCGCGGCCGGTGATGTAGGTGCCGTTGTCGATCAGCTCCTGGGTCAGGCGGTTCCAGCCGGCCGTCTGCACGTCGCCGTCGGAGTGGTAGAGCATCGCGCCCATGGCGGTGCTCCAGCCGTTCCCGAGGTCGAAGTCGGCCGAGATCTCGCCCGTCTGACGCTTGGGATAGATGCCGTGGTAGTAGCTGTGGCTGTCCTCGGCCTCGCCGTAGAGATAGACGCCGCCGACCACGTCGCCGAACGACACCGGCAGGCCGACCTGGGCCGTGGCGTTCTTCTTGTTGTAGCTGCCGTAGGTGGCCGTCACCTCGCCCGTGGGCTCCGATAGGTAGCCGCCCTCGTTCTTGCCCGACTTCGGAATGAAGTTCAGCAGGCCGCCCACCTTGCCGGGGCCGTAGATCGGGGTCGGCGGACCGCGCACGACCTGGATCTGCTCGGCCGCGCCGATTGGGGTGGAGTAGGTGCCGCGGTTCTCGACCCGCTTGAAGCCGCGAAAGTAGTTCTCGGCCAGGGTGCCGCGAATGTTCAGCGAGCCGGGCACGCCGTAGAAGCTGGCGGTGTAGGTGCCGGGCGAGACGGCGGTCAGGCCGTCGATGGTCTCGATGCCGTAGCGCTGCAGGGTCAGGTCGGAGACGAAGCTGGCCGAGCGCGGCGTCTCGATCAGCGGCTTGTCGAGGCCGAACACGGTGTCGTTCGGCTGCTTCTCGATCAGGCCGGCCTTGTCGCGGGCCTTGACGACGATCTCGTCGACGGCGTCCGGCGCGGCGACAGGATCGGGCTCGGCCGCGTGAGCGGCGCCGGCCAGAGCGAGCAGAACGGCGGCGGAGCAGCCCGCCAGCAACATCCGTTGGTTCGACATGACGTCCTCGTTCGAGGCCGTCGCACCTTCCGCCCTCGGCGGTTATCCCCAGGGGCGACACCTCTTGGAGAAACCATCGCCTCACCGGTTCCGGACGTCCGGCGCGGCATCTGTAATTTCACTCAAAATGTTCGGGTCGCCCAGGATTTGCCCCGCCCTGCGCGGCTTTCGCCCACGGCGGGACCAGAAAACTTGATCCAGGGCGAACGAGACCGAGACTCAAGCGGCCTTGAAGCCTGGCCTTGGTGATCCGATCTACCGGTTGCTCCCAGCGACGCAGGTGGAGCCTGACGAAAATGTAATCTGCGGCTGAACGGCCCAGCTGTTTACAAACGTCTTACAACGCACCACGTTTCTATCCATGGTCGCGCTGAACACACCCCTGAGCGTCAGGTTGTCCGAGGAGGACGCCCTTTTCCTCGCCGGTCTCGAACTGGAGGGGGCGGTGACGGCCAGCGACAAGGTGCGCGGCCTGATCCGCCAGGCCCGCCAGCGCGCCCAGGCCCCCGCCACCTGGGACGCCGCCCTGGCCGCCGCCCACGACATCGCCGCCCCGGCCCTGAAGGCCCTGCGCGCGGCCGAGCTGGCCAGCGACCGC
>NZ_QHJY01000507.1 GCF_003185805.1 Caulobacter sp. D5 | reverse complement strand
CGCCAAGAAGCTGCGGGCCGACGAATGGCAGGCCGGCGATCGTCCCTGGCTGATCGAGCTGGTGGCCCCGTTCGGCGGCCAGGACGAGATCCTCGCCGACCTCGCCGCCAACGTCTTCCCCGGCCAGACCTTCAAGTTCCACACCGTCGGAACCGACGGCCAACGCCAGGTCGTCTCCTATCCCCTCCAGCCTCAAGCCTGAGTTCGTGTCGTCGTGCTGATCGCTTCCCTCGCCGCGGCGGGCGCCCTGGGTCTTTCCTGGCCCAGCCTGCCACAAGCCATCCCGTTCCCGACCGAAGGGATGCATCGGCGCGCCGGCTACAAGGTCAAGACCAAGGCCTATCACCTCAAGGGCTGGGAGATGCGTATCGAGCGCGACGGCTTCACGGGCCTGACCCGATGCCGGCTCTATGCGCCCTCGACCGTCTTTCAGGGGCGCATGACCTACGCCCGCGACGTGCTCGGCTTCCATCTGGGCGAGGATGTCGACGTGGGCGAGGCCTGGTACAGCATCGACGACAAGCCGCCCGTCGCCTGGCGCGACGACTTCCCGACCCTGGCGTCCCGGCGCGAGCCGCTGTCGACCGACAACCTGTTCAACCCGACCGGCGGCGTCGTGCTGATCCCGCACGACAAGCTGGACGGCGCACGCACCGTGACCATCCGCGCCGGTCGCGACCAGACGCCCAGGCGCTTTCGCCTGAAAGGGTTCGAGCGGGCCCTGGCGGCGGCGCGGGCCAATGGTTGCGGTGCTACGGACGGCGAAGCGGGGAGCGACGCGTTCCAGCGCGACGCCCTGACGCCGTGAGGCGGACCAGCCTCGCCGCGTTCGCTCTCTGCCTGATCGCGGCCACGCCCGCCGCCGGCCGGGCCGAGGATCTCGCCGACGCCCTGGCGCGGGCCTATCAGAGCAATCCCTCCCTGCAGAGCCAGCGCTACGAACTGCGCGCGCTCGACGAGGCCTATGTGCGGGCCCATGCGGGCGTGCGGCCGTCGGCCGAGCTGCGGCTGACCGGCGACTATGCGGACAACCGGTTCGGCGACGCGGCCCAGGCCCTGCGCCTGGTGGCTGATCCGACGGTCGGCCGCCGCCTGGAGACCAACCAGGGCGAGGCCACCGTGATCCTGGAGCAGCAGCTCTACAGCGGCGGCCAGGCCAGCGGCGCGATCGACGCGGCCGCCCTGCGCATCCGCGGCGGCCGCGCGGCCCTGCGGATCGCCGAGGGCGACCTGCTGCTGCAGGTGATCGCCGCCTATGCCGACGTCCGCCGCGACCGCCAGAGCCTGGAGGTTCGGCGCAACAACCTGGCGGCCCTGGAGCGGCAGCTGGACATCACCAAGGCCCGCCAGGAGGCGGGGGAGGTGACCCGCACGGACGTCGCCCAGGCCCAGGCCCAGCGCGAGGCCGCCCTGGCCCAGATCATGGCCGCCCAGGTGCAGCTGGAGGCCAGCCGGGCCAACTACGCCGCGCTGGTTGGCGAGAACCCCGGCGAACTCGATCCCGAGACCCCGCTGCCGCTGCTGCCTGGCGCGCTGGAGGAGGCCTTCGACCGCGCCGAGCGCGACAATCCCGATCTCGAACAGGTCCGCCTTACCGAGCGTGAAAGCCGCCTGCAGGCCCAGCTGGCCAAGACCGCCGCCCGGCCGACCGTGACCGCGCGGACCGCCTACGGGACGTCGGGCGAGTTCGCCCCGTTCTACAGCCAGAACCAGGACAGCGCCTGGACCGCCACCATCGCGGTCAGCAAGCCGCTGTTCGCCGGCGGAGCCTACCAGGCCTCCTACCGCGAGGCGCTGAACCGCAACGGCGCCGACCTGCTGCGGGTCGAGGCCGCGCGCCGCCAGGTGATCCAGAACGTGCTGTCGGCCTGGAACCAGGCTGCGGCCGGGCGGGCCAACATCAAGGTCCAGCTCGCCCAGGTGAAGGCCGCCGAGATCGCCTTCGACGGCATGAGCGAGGAATTCAGGGTCGGCCAGCGCTCGACGCTCGACGTGCTGGTGGCCGAGCAGACCCTGCGCGAGGCGCAGCTGTCCCTGCTGGCGTCGCGCCGCGACGCCTTTGTCGCCGAGGCCGCCCTGTTGCGCCAGCTGGGGTTGCTGGAGATGGGCGTGCTGACCACCGGCGTGCGGCTCTACGATCCGTCGGCCCACCTGCGCGAGGTGCGGGGCAAGGGCGCCGTGCCGTGGGAGGGCCTGCTTGTGGCGCTGGATCGCGCGGGACGCGGCGGGCTCGATCCGCTGCCCCTGACCCGGGCGGGCGGCGGGCAGGCCGACTTCGCGCCGGCCGCG
>NZ_QHJY01000506.1 GCF_003185805.1 Caulobacter sp. D5 | reverse complement strand
CTTCTGGGGAGCGGTCGCGGAAGCAGCGCCGTCGGCCATGATCGAAACTCCGTTGGGTCGGCCGGCCTTCCGCGACGGAGGGCCGGCCCTTGTACTCTAGGTGGTAGCAGCTAGCTCCTAGGCCGTCTGCAAGGGCTGGACGGCCCCGGCCAGCAGTCCGCAGAAGACATTTACCGCCCTCATCGCTCCCTCCCCGCTTCGCTGACGGTCTTGGCGACCGGCGACCAGATGAAGTCGATCACGCGGCGCTTGCCGGTGACGATCTCGACCGAAGCGCTCATGCCGGCCGACAGCAGGGCGCGACGCCCCTCCACGCTGAGCTGGGTGGTCGAGAGCTTCACGCGCACCGGGAAGACCAGGCCGCGCTTCTCGTCGACGATAGCGTCGGGGGAGATCTGCACGACCTGCCCCTGCAGCGTGCCGTAGCGGGTGAAGGGATAGGCTTCGAGCTTGACGATGGCGTGGTCGCCGGTGCGCACGAAGCCGGCGTCCTTGTTGAGGACCAGGGCCTCGACCACCAGGGCCTCGCCGTCGGGGACGATGGTGACCAGGGCCTTGCCGGTCTCGGCCACCTCGCCCAGCGTGGTCACCGACACGGCCTGGATGACGCCGCCGACCGGAGCGGTCAGGGTCTGGAGCTGGCGCTTCTGCTCGGCCTTGCGCAGGGAGTCGGCGCGGGTGGCCGCCAGCCCTTCGGCCTCGGCGCGCTCCTGGGCGGCCTGGCCGACAAACTGCTCGCGCAGCTCGGCGGCGTCGCGCGACAGCGAGGCGACCTGGGCGCGGGCCTCGTCGAGGCGGCCGCGCTGGGAGATAAGGTCCTGCTCGGCGGCGACCATGGCCTGCTCCTGCTGGAGAAGCTTCTGGCGAGCGCCGTAGCCCTTGGCCTCCAGGCCCTTCTGGTCGTCGAGCTGGCGCTGCAGGATCGGCAGGGTGCGCTGCAGCTTGACGATCTCGGACTCAGCCTGGCGGGCGCTGGCCTCGGCGCCGATGCGGCGCTCGCCCAGGGAGGCCCGCTTGGCCTCGTAGGCCTGGATGCGGGCCGCCACCAGCTGGCGCTCGGCCTCGACCGCGGTCGGCTCGGAGTCGGGCGGCGCGATCACGGCCCCGCCGCGGCCGGCGGCGTAGCC
>NZ_QHJY01000505.1 GCF_003185805.1 Caulobacter sp. D5 | reverse complement strand
GGCCGAGCGGCGGCTGGCGGCCCAGACCGCCAAGGTCGGGGTGGCCACGGCCGACCTCTTCCCGCGCGTCCGCGTCACCGGCTTCGTCGGCTTCCTCACCGGCACGGCCTCCGGCTTCGGCGACAGCGCCAGCCAGGCCTGGTCGGTGGCCCCCTCGGTCAGCTGGCCCGCCCTCGACCTCGGCGGCGCCCATGCCCGGCTGAAGGCGGCGCAGGCCCGCAACGACGCAGCCCTGGCGGCCTACGACAAGGCGGTGCTGACGGCCATTGAGGACCTGGAGACGGCGCTCGTTTCCTACCGCCAGCGCCAGGCGCGCCTGGCCAGCCTCGCCGACCAGGCCGCCGCCTCCCGCCGCGCCGCCGAACTGGCGCGCATCCAGTACAAGGAAGGCGGCATCGACTTCCTGGTGCTGCTGGATGCCGAACGGACGCTGCTGAGCGCCGAGGACGCCCTGACCGTGGCCGAGACGGGCGTGAACACGGATGTCGTGGCGATCTACAAGGCGCTGGGCGGGGGGTGGTCGTAAGATCCTCCCCCTCTGGGGGAGGTGGCGCGAAGCGCCGGAGGGGGGCCGTTTTCAGCTGCCGCAGCTTCGGCCGACTTCGCGCCACTCCCCTCTCCGTCGGCTACGCCGACACCTCTCCCACAGGGAGAGGGTCTTTCGGGCCGCCTCCCCCGTCCCTACCTGCACAGCTCCACCGAGGAGCCCCCGCATGGCCGCCGCCGACGCCCACCAGTACCAGCCCCGCGACGGCCACGGCCTGGCCCACGATCCGTTCAATTCCATCGTCGGCCCGCGCCCGATCGGCTGGATCTCGACGGTGGACGCGGAAGGCCGCCGCAACCTGGCGCCCTACAGCTTCTTCAACGCCTTCAACTACACCCCGCCGATCGTCGGCTTCGCCAGCACCGGCTGGAAGGACACCGTGGCCAACATCCAGGCCACCGGCGTGTTCTGCTGGAACCTGGCCACCCGCGACCTGGCCGCGGCGATGAACGTCACCTCCGCCCCCGCCGCCCCCGGCCAGGACGAGTTCGAACTGGCCGGCCTGACCCCGGTCGCCGGCAGCCTGATCGCCGCCCCGCGCGTGCTGGAGAGCCCGGTGAACTTCGAGTGCCGCCTGACCCAGTCGTTCAAGCTGACCAAGGCGAACGGCGACGAGGTCGAGACCTGGATGACCTTCGGCGAAGTCGTCGCCGTGCACATCGACCGCCGCCTGATCCGTCCTGACGGCGTCTACGACGCCCCGGCCGGCGAGCCGATCCTGCGCTGGGGCGGCCGCGGCGACTACGTCGCCGTCGAGCCCTCGGCGCTGTTCGAGATGATCCGGCCGACCAAGGCGGATATTCCGACCCCGTGAACACCTCTCCCAGAGGGAGAGGGAGGGGCCCATGCGCAGCATGGGAGGGTGAGGGGTTTCGGACTTGCCGGACAAGGCAATGAGATCGAGGTGATGGGACCGCCAGCGGTTTACCCCCTCACCCTCCCACGCCTGTCGGCGCGGGCCCCTCCCTCTCCCCATGGGAGAGGT
>NZ_QHJY01000504.1 GCF_003185805.1 Caulobacter sp. D5 | reverse complement strand
CGGCGCCGCCAGCGTCGGCGGCGACCTGCGCACCCTGGCGGCCCAGAGCGGCCAGTCGGTGGCCGGGCGCCTCTCGGCGACGTCGCCGGTCGACGCCGGACGCATCGAGCGGGTGCTGGCCGACTTCGCCCGCGAACTGCGCGCCCAGGCCGCCGACAAGCCGCACATGACGCCCTCGGGCCTGGTGGAGCCCCTGATCCGCTCGCTCGCCGCCGGCCTGCAGCGCGAGCCGGGACCTGGAACCGCGCGCAGCGACGCCGTCGAGCAGTTCGTGCGCATCGTCGAAGGCGCGACCGAAAGCCTGCGCGCGGCGGGTTAGACGACGCTCGATTGACGACCCTTCAGCCGTCATCCCGGCCAAAGGTCCGCGCAGCGGGCCGCAGAGCCGGGACCCAGGGGCGCCGCACTGCGCTTGGCCTCTGGGTCCCGGATAAGCCCTTCGGGCTTTCCGGGATGACGAATGAATAGAGCACCGGGTCGGGCGCTACCGCGGATCCGCCCGCACGGCCGGCTGGTCTACCGGGCTCGGAAAGGCCGCCGCCCAGTCCAGCGGAGCCGGCGGGGCGTTGAGGCGGCGGGCGGGCGAGAGCACCGCGTCGAAATGCGACTGGGCCTGGATGCTGCTCATCCGCTGGTCCTGGCCGTTCTCGCGGGCGTCCTCGACCTGGCGTTCGGAGCGGGTCTCGACCGCGCCGTCGGCGGCGACATCGACCACGCCGACGGCCGTGTCCACCGTCCCGCCCACCAGCGAGCCGGCGGTGTCGCCGACCAGACCCAGCAGACCCTTGTCGGCCAGGGCGCCTTCCAGCGCGCCGCGCCGGGCGGGAGGCAGGCGGTCGAGCCGCTGGGTGAAGACCTCGGCCCCGGCGGCCTGGGCCTCCTCGACGAGGCCCTGCGAGACCTCGCCCGTCGCCTCGAAGCGGTCGATCTCGCGGTCCAGCCGGTCGGGGCCGGCGCCTGAGGAGGCAGAGGCGGAGGCGCTGGTCGAGACGGGGGCGACGGTCATCGGAGGAGGCTCCTCTAGCGCCGCTGCACGAGGCCGCGGTCGGTCAGGGTCAGGGTGCGCAGGTCGACGCCCATCTCGTTCCTGAAGCGGGCCACGGCCGCGTCGCCCAGCTGCTGCTGCGCGCGCTGGTCGCCGCGCTTCATGGCGTCGACATAGGCGGCCTGCTGGATCAGGAAGTTCAGCATCAGCACCTCGGAGAACTCCTGGCGCTGGCCCTCGTTGAGGTTGGAATAGGCCGGGTTGGCGGCGATCATCGGCCGGACCTGCTCGCGCACCGCCAGGGTCTGGGCGCGGTTATTGTCGCCGCGGTTGGCCATCACCCAGTTCAGCACCCAGTAGGCGGCCAGGGCGTCGGCGCTGTCGCCGGGGCGCAGGCCGTCGGAGGCCACCAGCTGGCTCCAGTTGCGCACCGGGTCGGTGCGGCGCATGGCGTCGGCCACCTGGCGGCCGCCGTCGGCGCCGGCCTGTCTGGCCATGAATTCGGAGAACTGCTTCTGCACCCGGGCGCTGACGGCCGGCGAGGCGCGATAGGTGGTCGGCGTCGTCCCGCGCGTCGCCGGACGGGCGGATGCGGCCGCGCCCGCCTGCGGGAACAG
>NZ_QHJY01000062.1 GCF_003185805.1 Caulobacter sp. D5 | reverse complement strand
AGGTCCAGCGCCACGGCGAGGTCGGGACCGGACAGGGCGGCGGCCACCGAGCGGGCGGCGGCGGCGGGCGCGGCGGCGACGCCGGCCTCGGGCGTGGCCATGTCGGCGCGGGCCAGCTCCAGCAACCGTCCGACCAGGGCCGAGAGCCGCGCGTTGTCGGCTGCGATGTTGGCCAGGAAGCGCTCGCGCTCGGCCTGGCTCATGGTCGGATAGTGGTCCTGCAGGAGCTCGATGGCCCCGCGCACCCCGGCCAGGGGCGTCTTGAACTCGTGGCTGAGGGCGGCGGCGAAGTCGCGCAGGTAGCGCGAGCGCTTGTCGATCGCCGCGGCCATGGCCCGGAAATCGTCATAGAGCGCCTGGATCTCGACGGCGGCGGTGGTCGGGGTCTCGGGCGGCTCGCCCCGGCCCTGGGCCATGGCGCGGGTGGCGGCGCTGAGCTGCTCGATCGGCCGGGTGACCCCGCGCGACACCAGGCCCGCCAGACCGAACAGCACCAGCACGATGACCCCGGCGCCGACCAGCAGCTTGCCGCGATCCTCGTGCAGCCCCTTGAACAGGCCGCGCGGCGAGCGCGACAGCAGCAGCACGCCGACGGTGCGCCCGCCGACCGTCACCGGCCGGGCGTGGTGCAGGCGCACGGCCGAGGCCCGGCTCAGCCATTCCCAGACATAGCGCGGACGGTACTGGCCGATCCGCCGCAGCACGGTCTCCGACCGGCCGGACAGGGCGTCGCGCACCTCGGGCAGGGCCGAGAGGTCGCCGCCGGTCCCAAGGCCCCGCACGACGCGGCCGTGGGCGTCGGTCAGGACGATGGCGGCCAGGGTGCTGCGGGTGGTGTCGGCGAAGATGTGGTCGAGGCGCGCGGCGGCGGCCACGGCGCCGGGTTCGGGCGCTCCAGTGGGTTTCGGCGACGGCCGCTCGGGCAGGATGCGGGCGGCCGACAGGTCGATGCTGGGCTTTTCGGGGCGGTAGTAGGCGGGGTCTTCGGGATCCGGTTCGGGCAGGGCGGACGGCGGTGGCGCTCCGGGCCACAGCGCCGCCGTCGCCGCCGCCAGGGCCGCGCCCTGGGCGTTCAGTTCGGCCTCGGTCTGGCGCACCAGGGTGTTCTCGTAGCTGCGCAGGAAGATCCCGCCCAGCGCCGGCATGGCGGCGGCGAACAGCAGCACCGCCAGCAGGATCGAGCGCAGGCGCAGGGCCGGCCAGCGGCGCTTGACCGCGTCCTTGAAAGCCGACAGCGCGGCGATCACGCCTGCGCGTCCTGGCCCTGGCAGGCCCCCAGGCGGTAGCCGACCCCGGGGCGGGTCTCGACCACGTCCACCCCGCCCAGCCTGGCGAACTTGGCGCGCAGGTTGCGCACGTGGCTGTCGATGGTGCGGTCGGTGAGGGCGAAGCCGGGGCCGCGCAGCTTGTCGATGATGGCGTCGCGGGTGAACACCCGGCGTGGGGCGCTGGCCAGGGTCCAGAGGATGCCGAACTCGGTGACGGTCAGCGCCGTCTCGGTCTCGCCCCAGGCCGCCCGCCAGGCGTCGGCCTCGAGGCTGAGGCGGCCGTGGCTGACCAGCTTGGCCTCCTCGGCCGGCGGCGGGGCGGCGGCCGAGGCGCGGCGCAGGATCGCGGCGACCCGGGCCGTCACCTCGCGCGGGCTGAACGGCTTGACCACATAGTCGTCGGCGCCCAGCTCGATGCCCAGCACCCGGTCGATCTCGTCGTCGCGCGACGACAGCAGCAGCACCGGCAGCTGGCCCTCGGCGCGGATGCGGCGGCAGACGTCCAGGCCGTTGAGGCGCGGCATGTTGATGTCCAGCACCACCAGGGCCGGCTTGTGGGCGGCGATCGCCTCCAGCGCGGCCTCGCCGTCGGCGGCCTCGACCGTGGCGTAGCCGGCCTTGCCCAGGGCGAAGGCCAGCAGCTCGCGGATGTGGGGCTCGTCGTCGACGATCAGGATCGGCTGAGTCATGGCGCAGATGTTCCGCTTGCGACGTCCGGGGTCAACGGTTCGCTGTAGGGTTGGGGCGGCGTTTCGGGCGCGCTCGGGCCGATCTGCTGGCCCCGGCAGTCCAGCGTGCCGGCCGGAACCGGGATGGTTCGGTCGCGCGGCGCGATCAGCAGGGCCTCGTCCAGGCGCCGCTGGCCGCGCCAGGACCAGCCGCGCCACTTGGCCTGGCGGGGTTCCAGGTCGTTCAGCACCGTCTCGCGCGACCAGGCCACGCGGGCCGCCAGCAGCGGGGGCAGGGCGGTCGCCCGCAGCTGGCTGAGGGCCACGACCGAGGCGGGACCCAGGCGCTCCAGGTAGCAGACGTCCAGCGCCTCGCCGTCGCCGCCCAGTTCGCGGGCGTGGCGCACGTTCCAGGCGGCGGCGATCGAGCCGAGGTCCACCACCGTGCAGGCGGCCAGCATCAGGCCGGCGGCGGCGAGGTTGGCGTTGATCAGCCAGCCGGCGCTCTTGGCGCGCAGCATCCGCCAGCAGATCAGCAGCAGGCCAAGGCCGACCAGCGCCATCCAGATCAGGGCCGCCAGCCGCAGGCGGGTGAGGGCGTAGACCTCCACATAGTCGAGGGTGCGCAGGATCGACGAGGCGACGAGGAAGAGGTTCTGCGCCACCCACAGCACCACCAGCCGCCGCAGCCACGTCGATCGCGCCGTCGCCGAGCCGGGCGCCAGGGCGACCAGCACGAAGAGGCCGGCCAGCAGGGCCGTGGCGATCAGCGGATAGGCGCCGCGATGGGCGTATTCGGCCAGGGTCACGCCCTGCGGCAGCGGCGCGCGCGACCACAGAAAGGCCAGGTCCAGGCCGTTCTGCAGGGCGAAGATCGTGTTGAACACCACCAGCGACAGGCCGACCGAGGCGACGCTGAGACCGGGCAGGGGCGCGGCGCCGGGCTTGGCGGCGGGCAGGCCCCAGAGCGGACGCTTGAAGCTGGGCCGCAGCAGCATCCAGACCCCGAACAGCACGATGACGGCGAAGCCGATGCGGGGCAGGTCGATCTGGGGGATGCGCCACTGGGCCACGGCCTGGGCGATCACCGGATTGGCGATGGTGAAGAGCGCCAGGAACACCGCGCCGCCGACGATGGGCAGCACCAGTACGGGCAGGCGACGCAGGGCCGCGCCCGATCCCGGCGCGCGCTTGCGGGCCTTCATGAAGTCGCGGAACGGGGCGACGAGACCCAGGACCAGCAGGGTCGCCAGCCGTTGCAGCCAGCGCCAGGCGTCCTCATGCCGGCCCGCGCGGGCGGCCAGCACCGCCACGGCGATGGCGACCGCCCACAGGACAAAGGCCAGCAGGCCGGGCGCCTCGATCATCACGACGCCGAAGACCGTCGCGGCCAGCAGCCAGGCCCAGGCCCGGCGCGCGGCGGGATTAACGAGGACGACGGCGATGGTCGCCAGCAGGCAGAAGCCGCCCAGGGTCGCGCCGGCGGCATAGCCCCAGAACAGCTGGTCGGCGGCCAGCACCAGCAGGGCGGCGGCCACCGGTTTCATCCAGAAGGGCGCGGCGGCGGGCGGCGGGCGGAAGGCTTTCATCGGAGGTCCCCATCAGCGGAGCCTTCCCGATAGCCGCGCGGCTTGCAGCCCCGGCGGCGAGGCCGTGCACGGCCCGCCCGATCGCCGTGCAGAACCGGTGCAGAGACGAAAAAGGGCGGCGCATCGCTGCGCCGCCCGAAGTCGGAGGGGACTTAAGAACAGAGGGAAGAAAGTAGTCGGGACGCCCTTAGGCGGCCTGTTCGCCCTCGATCAGGCTGGCGGTGTCGGCGCCGGTGTTGATCGGGATGGTGCGGGCCTTGAGGGCTTCGGGCAGTTCGCGCTTCAGCGAGATGGTCAGCAGGCCGTCGGCGAGGGCGGCGTCGGTCACCACCACGTAGTCGGCCAGCTGGAAGCGGCGGTCGAAATTGCGCTCGGCGAGACCGCGATGCAGGTAGCGCTTGGCTTCGTCATTGGCCGCCTTGCGGCCCGAGACGGTCAGCAGGCCTTCCTTGGCCTCGATCGACAGTTCTTCCGGCTTGAAGCCGGCGACGGCGATCTCGATGCGGTAGGAATTCTCGTCGGTGCGCTCGATGTTGTAGGGCGGATAGCCGGAGGCGGCTTCGGTCTTGGCGGCGGCGTCGAGTTGCGCGGCCAGGCGGTCGAAGCCGACGAGCGAACGGTAAAGGGGCGACAGGTCGATCGTACGCATAGATATAGAACCTTCTCTTCAAGCAAGGTTGCGATGTGTGTTCGGACCTTCGACGACCCGATCTCGGCCTCGTCTGCGATCCGGAAGGCCCGGTTTTCCAGCGCCTTCGGTTGAATAGTTGGGAGGTCGATTTTCGACTTCAAGGGGTGCGTCATTCAGTTTCGGAATCGCTTGATCGCGGTTCGCGTGCGGCTAAGGTCGGCGCGCCCGGAACGCGGGCCGACGACGGAGACAGACGCCATGCCCGCCCGCCGCCATTTGCTCATTCTCGCCGCCCTCGCGGCGCTCGCGCCCGCCACCGGCGCCCTGGCCGCCGACGCGGCCCTGAAGACCGCCATCGCCGCGCCCGACCGCACCCCCGCCAGCGTCGCCCGCGACGGCGCCCGCCATCCCTATGAGAGCCTGGTGTTCTGGGGGCTGAAGCCCGGCCAGACGGTGATCGAGGTCTCGCCCGGCGGCGGCTACTGGACCGAGATCCTGGCGCCCTACGCCAAGGCCACCAAGGGAACCTACGTGGCCGGCGTCGCCGACCTGGCCAATCCCAAGCTGTCGGACGGCGCCCGCAAGGGCCGCGCGGCCTTCGAGGCGCGGTTCGCCGACGAGGCCAAGTACGGCAAGGTCAAGTTCGTCGACTTCGGGCCGGTGGCCGCGCCGCTGGGCGCGCCGGGCTCGGCCGACCTGGTTCTGACCGCCCGCAACGTCCACAACTGGACCATCCAGCCGGGCGTCGCCGACAAGCTGTTCGCCGACTTCTTCGCCGTGCTGAAGCCGGGCGGGATTCTGGCGATCGAGGAGCACCGCGCCGATCCGGCCGACGAGAAGAGCGCCGGGGCCAACGGCTATCTGTCGACCGCCACGGTCGTGGCCCTGGCCGAACGGGCCGGCTTCAAGCTGGACGCCAAGTCCGAGATCAACGCCAACCCCAAGGACACCAAGGACCACCCGTTCGGCGTCTGGACCCTGCCGCCGGTGCGCCAGTCGGCCCCGTCGGGCCAGCCGGCTGATCCCAACTTCGACCGCGCCAAGTACGACGCGATCGGCGAGAGCGACCGCATGACCCTGCGCTTCAGGAAGCCGGCGTGATCGGTCGGCGCCATTTCGCCCCTGCGCCCGCGGGCCGCGGGCGTGTTTTTGCCAAGGTCACGGCCTAGGCTGGATCCATGAGTAGAGGGGGATTGATGGATCCGGCGTATTCGTGGTCGCGTCGCGGCCTGCTGGTCGCCGCCGGCGCGGCGGGCCTGGTCGGTTGCGGCCGCAAGAAGGACGAACCGGCCAAGGCGCCCGCGGCCAAGGCCGAGCCCAAGGGCGGTCCGACCACCCTGGCCGGCGCCGTGGCCGGCGACTGGCGCACCAGCGCGGACAAGGCCCGCGACGCCTGGCGTCATCCGGTGCAGAGCCTGGAGTTCTGGGACGTCCGTCCCGGCCAGACCGTCGTCGAGTTCTGGCCGGGCGCGGGCTGGTACACCGAGATCCTGGCCCCGTTCCTGGCGGCCACCGGCGGCAAGCTCTACGAGGCTGTGCTCGAGGCTGATCCCGCCGATCCCGCCGCCGCCGAGATCGTCGCCGCCTATCGCCGCAAGCTGGAGGAAAAGCCCAGGCTCTACGGCAAGGTCGAGATCACCACCTTCGGCCGGGGCAGCGGTCCCGTCGCGCCAGCGGGAAGCGTCGATCGCGTGCTGTTCCTGCGCAACCTGCACAACTGGATGGCGGGCGGCATCGCCGAGAAGGCCTTCAAGGACGCCCTGGCGGCGCTGAAGCCCGGCGGCGTCCTGGGCGTCGAGGAGCACCGGGGCGAACCGGGTCGCGTGCAGGACGTGCTGGCCGCCGACGGCTATGTGCAGCAGGCCTATGTCGAGCAGCTGGCCAAGGAGGCCGGGTTCGAGCTGGCCGGATCCAGCGAGATCAACGCCAATCCGAAAGACACCAAGGACCATCCGTTCGGCGTCTGGACCCTGCCGCCGACCCGCCTGTCGGCGCCGCGCGGCGAGCCGGCCGAGCCCGACTTCGACCACGCCAAGTACGACGCCATCGGGGAGAGCGACCGCATGACCCTCAAGTTCGTGAAGCCGAAATGAGCGCCCGCCTTGCGAGGCGGACGCTCGTCGCCGCCGCCGTCCTGACCCTGGCGGCCGGTTCGGTCGCCTTGGCCCAGGGGAACAAGGTCGCCCCGGCCGACAAGGTGTTCGGTTACCTGGAGAACTTCCTCAAGGTGCCGGCCCAGGAGCGTTCGCGCACCCGCGTGGCCTACCGCGTGACCCGCGACGGCAAGCCCGCCGAGGGCCTGAAGGCCATGCTGGTCGATGCGGGCGGGGCGCGCACGCCGTTGCCGATCAGCGCCGATGGCCGCTTCGAGCGCCTGCCGACCCTGGCCCAGCTGCAGGGCGGGGCCAAGGTCGAGTTCGACGCGCCGGCCGACGCCAAGTTCGGCTCGACCCTGATCATCGAGCCGGTGCTGAAGCCGGCGGCCGAGTACGAGGCCGGCGAGCTGAAGGTGGTTCTGGACTCCACCAACGGCGTCATCGGCAGGGCGGCCGGGCCGATGGCCATGCTGGCGCCGAAGATGACCGGCTTCAGCTTTCCGGGCGCTTCCGGCGGCGTCGTGGTCGGCGCCGACGGCAAGACCCAGGCCCTGCCGCTGGCGGGCAAAGCCCCGATCTACCGGCTTTCCGACTTCAAGGGCGCGACCCGCATTCGCCTGTCCGGGACGCCCTCGCAGGTGCGCTTCATCCAGAGCAAAAAATAGGGTGGAGAGCGTCTAAACGGTGTTTACTTGCGCCGCGCGCCCGGCCAGGGTGCACGCCAAGTTCTCACGCGCATTATTGAACGCGCAAATAAGAGGGAGATCGCGTTTCATGGCCACTCTGCAGGAAATCACCGACAAGATCAAAACCGCCGTCGGCGACGACAGCGGCCTCGGCAAGAGCCTGAAGTTCGACCTGAAGGGCGAAGGCGTCATCCTGATCGATGGCGGTTCGGTCACCAACGACGACGGTCCGGCCGACCTGACCATGACCCTGTCGAAGGAAGACTTCCTGGCCATCGGCGCCGGTTCGCTCGACCCGACCATGGCCGTCATGACCGGCAAGCTGAAGCTGTCGGACATGGGCGCGGCGATGGCGCTGCAGTCCAAGATGGCGGCGCTGTTCTCCAAGCTGCGCTAAGCCGATGGGGGAGCCCGCGCCTCTGGTCTCGATTCCCGAGGCGCCGGTTCCCGACCACGGCCAGGCCGAATGGTTTCGCGGCGCGGACGGGGCGACCCTCCGCGCCGCACTATTTTCGCCTGAAGGCGCTGCGCGCGGATCGGTGGTCGTCAGCCCCGGCCGCAGCGAACCGATCGAGAAGTACTACGAGGTCGTTTCCGACCTCCTGGCCCGGGGCTTCGTCGTCCTGGTGCACGACTGGCGAGGGCAGGGGCTCTCGCACCGCATGCTGCCCGATCGGCTGAAGGGTCACGCGGCCGGCTTCCACGATTTTCTCGGCGACTACCAGGCCCTGCTGACCGCCTTCGAGGCGCGCCTGCCCAAGCCCTGGATCGCGCTGGGCCATTCGATGGGCGGCTGCCTGACCAGCCTCGTCCTGGCCCATGGCGAGACCCGCTTTTCCGCCTGCGTGCTGTCGGCCCCGATGCTGGGCCTGAACCCGGGACGTACGCCGGCGTTCCTGGCGCGGGGTCTGGCGTGGCTCGCCGCCCGCACGCCGCTGCGGGGCGACTATGTGCTGGGCGACGTCGGCGATCCGTTCAAGCACGTCTTCCCGCAGGACGCCCTGACCCACGACGGCGCCCGCTACGCCCGCCATCAGGCGCAGATCCGCGCCAATCCGGATATCGCGCTTGGCGGCATCACCTGGGGCTGGACCGATTTTGCGTTCTCCGCCTGCGACTGGCTGGCCCGCGCGCCGGGCATCGAGGCCATCGCGATCCCGGTGACCATCGTCGGGGCGGGGATCGACACCCGGGTGCTGACCTCGTCCCAGAAGGCGATCGCCGCCCGTATTCGGAAGGGCCGCTACCTCGAGATCGAGGACGCCTTCCACGAGATCCTGATCGAGACCGACGACCGCCGCGCCAGGTTCTGGACCGCGTTCGACGAGACGGTCGATCCGGTCGCCCCGCGATGAGCACATGGCGTCCGAAGCAGGCGGTGCGGGTGGTCGCCATCGGCCTGCTGCGCCATGAGGACCGGCTGCTGGTCGCCGAGGTGCGCAACGACGACGGCTCGGTGAAGGGCTGGCGGCCGTTGGGCGGCGGCGTCGAGTTCGGCGAGACCTCGGAACAGACCCTGCGGCGGGAGTTCCTGGAGGAGACCGGCTTTTCGATCGAGATCGCCGGCCCGCCGACGGTGATCGAGAACCTCTACGAGCACGAGGGCCATACGGGCCACGAGATCATCTTCGTCTACGAGATCACGACGTCTGATCCCAAGGCGATCGCGCGCGACCGCTTCGTGATCAACGAGAACAGCCAGGACGTCTGGGTCGAGTGGGTGTCGCTGGAGCGCTTCGCCGCCGGCGAGCGGCTGCTGCCGGATGGTTTGAAAATCTGATCCTTCTCCCCTTGCGGGAGAAGGTGTCGCCGCAGGCGACGGATGAGGGGTCTCTCAGACCCGTCCTCATCCTCATTTTCGCAGCGGCCCCGACCTTCGACCCCTCATCCGACCTGCTTCGCAGGCCACCTTCTCCCGCAAGGGGAGAAGGACTTATTTCGCCGACCGCTTCAGGGCCACCAGCGCCTCGTCGAGCACGCGCTGGTCGCCGGCGATGGCCATCTGGCCGCCGTGCTGGCCGATCGGGGCGCCGCGCCAGTCGGTGACCACGCCGCCGGCGCCTTCGATCAGGGGGATGGCGGCCTCGACGTCCCAGCTCTTCAGGCCGGCCTCGATGACCATGTCCATCGTACCGGCCGCGACCATGGCGTAGGCGTAGGCGTCGCAGCCCAGGCGGGCCAGCTTGGCGGCCGCGCGCACCTGGCGCCAGGCGCCCAGCTCGGCGCCGTCGAAGCAGGCTTCCGGATCGGTGGTGGCGATGATGGCGTCGGTCAGCACGGCGCAGGGGCGCACGCGCAGGGGCTTTTCGCCGCCGCGGGCGATCAGGCGCGAGCCGGCGGCGGCCGAACCGACATAGATTTCGTCCAGATAGGGCTGGCCGATCGAGCCCAGCACGGGACGGCCCTGATGGCGCAGGCCGATCAGGGTGGTCCACAGGGGCAGGCCCGAGATGAAGGCGCGCGTGCCGTCGACGGGGTCCAGCACCCAGACGAACTCGGCGTCCGGCCGGTCCTCGCCGTATTCCTCGCCGATCACCCCGTGCTCGGGATAGCGCTCGGAAATCAGCTTGCGGATCGCCGCTTCCGCGCCGCGGTCGGCCTCGGTCACCGGGTCGAACGCCGCGTGGCTTTCGCGCGGCAGGTTCTTGCCCGCCGCCTTGTCCTCCAGCCCGTGATCGGACCGGAACAGCGGCAGGATCGCTCCGGCGGAGGCGCTGTTGAGCTCGACGATGAAGGCGTCGAGGGCGGCGATGCGATCGGCGGAGAGCGTCATGGGCAGGGCTTTAGCCTGCCCTGGCCCGCGACGCTACTCCACTGAACCGCCCGACTGAAGCGTGGGTCAGGCTTCGATCTGCTCGACGCCGTTCAGCGACTTGGCCAGGTCCAGCAGGCGGCGGCGCGGACGCTCGCCGAGCAGGTAGTAGGCCCGGATCAGGTCGATCGTCTCCTTGCGGGCGAACATCTCGCCGCCCTCGGAGTCGTTGTGCGCCGGCGCGGCCTCGCGGGCGGCGAGGTTCGACAGCCCGTCGTAGAAGTAGCCGACCGGCACTTCCAGGGCTTCGGACAGCTGCCACAGGCGCGCGGCCGAGATGCGGTTGGCGCCGCACTCGTATTTCTGGATCTGCTGGAAACGGACGCCCACGGCGCCGGCCAGTTGTTGTTGGGTCAGGCCCAGCAGCCGGCGACGGCGGCGAAGGCGCTTGCCCAGGTGAGTGTCGATGTCATTGCCCATGATGGACCCTTGACCCCCGATGGCTTTTCCCCCGTCCCGAAACGGAACGGTCTGCCCTGACAGCCGCAAGTCGCGCGCCAAGCGAGGCCGAGTCGCCTGAAAGCACCGAAAGCGGACCGTCATGGCCCCGATTGCGGCGATTTCTGGGTGGTAAAATCAGACGATTTCAAAGGCTTAAGGTCAGGTGTTGCCTTGGGGTGACTTCCGTTCCGCGCTGTCCCGCTCTAGTAAGGGGCGATGTCCCAAGTCCGCGCTTCCCGCACTCAAGATTTCTACTGGCGTATCGAGGCCATCGGCTACGACCTGTTCATGGGCCTGTTCCGGATGCTGGGCGTCGATGCGGCCTCGGCCCTGGGCGGCTGGTTCGGGCGCACCTTCGGTCCGCTGAGCGGGGCCCACAAGGTCGCCGACCGCAACCTGCGCCTGGCCTTCCCGGAAAAGGACGCCGCCTGGCGCGCGGGCATGCTGCGCAAGCAGTGGGACGGGCTGGGCCGGACGTTCGGCGAGTTCCCGCTGATGGACAAGCTGCTGCCCTCCACCGGGCGGGTGGAAGTGGTCAACGCAGAGCGCCTGGCCCAGATCGCGCGGGACAGCGAGCCGGTGGTGTTCGTTTCCGGCCACCTGTCGAACTGGGAAGTGATGCCGGCGGCCATCGTCGATTCCGGCGTCACCTGCCAGATGACCTACCGGGCGGCCAACAACCCCTATATCGACGAGCGCATCAAGAAGAGCCGGTTCCGCTACGGCGTGCGGCTGTTCGCCCCCAAGGGCGGCGACGGCGCGCGCGAGCTGCTCGACGCCATGAAGCGCGGCGAGTCGGTGGCGCTGATGAACGACCAGAAGTTCAACGGCGGCGTCGCGGCCCCGTTCTTCGGCCACGACTCGCGCACCGCGCCGGGGCCGACGCGCCTGGCGATCCGCTTCGGGACGGTGCTGCAGCCGATGTCGGTGCAGCGCACCAAGGGGGCGCGCTTCCGGGCCGTGGTCCACGACCCGATCGTCCCGCCCAGCACCGGCGACCGCACGGCCGACATCGAGGCCGGCGTGCGGATGATCAACGCCTTCATGGAAGATCGCATCCGCGAGCGGCCGGAAGAGTGGTTCTGGGTCCACCGCCGCTGGCCCAACGAGGTCTATGCGGCGCTGCTGGCGGGGGAGATCCCCACGAACTGAGACGCCGTGCGTCTTCCTCGCCCTTCGACAGGCTCAGGGTGAGGAAGAGAGCAGGCCTCGCAGTCGAAACCTCATCCTGAGCTTGTCGAAGGACGAGGTTTCGCGAGCGCTAAAGCTCGATCGCGCCCTTGTCGGTGCCGCGGCGGAACGGGCCGCCGTAGTGCGGGTCCTGGCGGCGGCGGCGGCAGGGGCCGAAATAGTCGGCGCTGCGGATGAACGGCCGCGGCTTGAAGATCACCATGTCGATGCGGTCGAGCAGCGAACGGGCCGTGACCGGCTTGACGACGATCTCGGTGACGCCGGCGTCGCGCGCCTCGAACACCCGGTGCCGCTCGGCGAAGCCGGTCAGCATGATGATCGGCAGGAACGGGTCGGTGCTGTCGGGCGAGTTGCGCACCAGCTGGGTGAACTGCACCCCGTCCAGCGGCGACATCTTGAAGTCGACGATGGCGATGTCGATCTGCCGATCCTTGAGGATCTGTAGGCCCTCGGCCCCGTCGATCGCCTCGTGCACGTGGCGCACGCCCACGCCCTTCAGGATCGTGCTGACGATGGCCCGCATGTGGTGGTTATCGTCCACCAGGAGGAAACGGAGCTTGTCTAGCACCGCGGACATGCGGGTTTACGCCTCATACGCGAATTTCAGGGCGGGCTGGGGATAACCATAACGACAGGGGGCTGTCGATAGGGGCTGTCCCCAAATGGTGAAGTTTGCACCGTTCACTGTCGCATTCCCGCGTCAGCCACCCAGAGACTGGGGTCGAGATTGCGGTCGCGCCACTTCAGGCGCCAGCAGAGGTGCGGACCCGTAGCCCGGCCCTCCTTGCCGACCGCGCCGATCCGCTGGCCCTGGACCACCCGCTGGCCGGGAGTCACGTCGATGCGGGAGAGGTGCAGATAGGCGCTGATCAGGCCCTGGCCGTGGTCGATCAGGATCAGCCCGCCCTCGAAGTGCAGGCCGGTCTCGGCGAAGGCGACGACGCCGTCCGCCGGGGCGACCACGGGCGCGCCGACCGGTGCGGCCAGGTCGACGCCGTAGTGGGGGCGCTTGGGCTCGCCGTTGAGGATGCGCTGGCCGCCGAAGCTGGACGACCGGCGCGTGGCCTTCACCGGCCAGATGAAACCCGTGCGGAAGAAGTCGCCGTCGATGCGGCTGGAAAAGCCTGTCGCCTTGCGCGCGCCCTCGGCGGCGATGCGGGCCAGCAGGGCCGGATCGTCGGGCGTGACCTGCGACGGCGGCAGGCCGTCGATGCGCTGGATGTCGAAGGTTCCGGGCGCGATCGCCACGCGGTGGCTGGCCGAGCCGTCGGGCGTCTGCACCGTGATCTCGGCGGTCGGCGGGGCGTCGCGGTCGAAGCCGATCACGAACCAACCATCGGCCGAGCTCTGGGCGACGGGCACGCCGTCCACCAGCACGTCGGCGCGCGGCGCGGTGCGGCCGACGGCGTAGCCGCCCTGTTCCAGGCGGCCATTCAGCGTCAGGCCAGGGGCCGCGGCGCGGGCGGAGTAGGCGAGGGGAAGGGCGGCGCCGACCAGGACGGCGAGAAGCCCCCGGCGGTTCAGGCCTTGGTCTCCTGCCAGCGCTTCAACGCCTCTTTCGGCGTGGCGTAGGCTTCCTGCAGCTCGGGGCTCCAGTAGCGCAGCGCCTCCAGCGGCACCTTGGCGCCGGTGACGGCGCAGACCACGTACTGGCCGGGGCTGAGCACGGCGAAATCGCCGTCGCCATAGTGCAGGACGGCCAGGCCGGATTTGCCGATGTCGCGATCGTAAGCGTTCATGGGACTCTTCTACGCCAAAGCGCGGGACTAGAACAGATCGCCCTGGCCGGGAGACGGCGGGGGCGTGGGTTTCGGGCGCGAAGCGGCCTTGGGCGCCGCCTGCACGGCGGGAGAGGGCGGGGGAGGCGGCGGCGTCGAGCCTTCGCCATCGATCACCGCGTCGCGTTCGCCCAGCTTGAACTTCAGGTTCACGCGCTCGCCGGCGGCCAGGTCGGCGGCCGAGCGGGCCAGGGTCCCGTCCATCTTGCGGACCAAGGCAAAGCCCAGTTCCAGCGGCCGTTCGGGGTTCAGCGACTGGCGCAGCTTGTCCAGCCCCGCCAGGCGGTCGGCCTCGCGGTCGAGCCGGCGGCGGGCGACGGCGTTGAGGCGGTCCCACAGCGCCGGCAGGCGGGCGTGCTGGGCGGCGCGTTCGGGGGCGCGGCGGGCGGCCAGATCCAGGCCGCGCGACAGGTCGGACAGGCGCTCGGCCTTGGCCTGG
>NZ_QHJY01000503.1 GCF_003185805.1 Caulobacter sp. D5 | reverse complement strand
CGCGCGTCGCTATCACGCCGAGGGTCCGGGCTATTTCGGCGGCTATTCGGCCGGGGCGACCTTGGCCTACGCGGCCGCCGCCCAGGCTCGGCCCGGCGATGTGGCCGGCCTCGTCACCGCTGGCTTCTGCCCCGACCAGAACACGGTCAATCCCGTCGGCGACGCCGAGGGACATACCATGGGCTTCCGGATGAAATACCTGCCCGGCTGGGTCTACCGCCCCGTCGATCTCAAGGCCCCGTGGGGGCTGGTCGAGGGCGGCAAGGAGCACGGCTGCGCCGGCGGCGCGGTCGAGGCGTTCGTGGTCAGGACGCCTTCGGCGCGGCTGTTCGTCGCCAATGGCGTGCGCCATTCCTTCATGCCGGCGGCGGCGTGGAAGGGCGAACTCGATGCGGCGCTGGACCAGGCGCTGGGCGGCTCCGTCGGAGCCGCCCGATAACGCGATAGAGAAGGTCGGGAGGAAATGCCGCGCCGCTCCCGAAGGAGGCGGCGCGACACCCTTTCCAAGGCCCGACCGGCCTTAGACGAGATAGGTCGCCTTCAGCTTGGCGACGCCAGCGTCGGTCAGGCCGAAGCGGGCTTTGGCGAGCGCGGTCGGGCCGCCGAACCTGGCGTCGATCTGGCCCAAGGCGCGGCGCATGACTTCCGGGTCCGAGCCCATGATCACGTCCAGAACCTCGGGCGGCATGGCCGCGAAGGCCTTCATCTGCTCGACGGTCATGCCGCCGGTCGCGCCGGCCCCCGCCTTGGCCATCTGCGCCTTGTACATCGACGGCGGGGTGTAGACCTGGGTCAGGGCGTAGTCGGCCAGCACCGTCTCGCGCGGCACGCCCAGGATCGACAGGATCAGGGCCGCGGCCGTGCCCGTGCGGTCCTTGCCCGCCGAGCAGTTGAACGCCAGCGGCGCCTCGCCGGCCACGAGCCGGGCGAACATGTCGGTGAAGTGCGGCTGCAGGGTGTCGAGGAAGGCCACATAGGCGGCGGCGAAGGCGTCGACGGCCTGGTCGCGGGTCTTCAGGCCCGCCAGCATGCTCATCGAGGCGTTCATGTCGTAGTCGAAGGCCGCGACCTTGGCGCCGGCGACCTTCAGGAAGGCGCTGGGCTCGGCGGCGCGTTCCTGCGGGTTGCGCAGGTCGCAGATCACCGAGACGCCCAGCTTGCCCAGATAATCGAGGTCGCCGTCGGTCAGGCCGCTGGTCACGCCCGAGCGATAGAGCTTGCCCCACTTCACCTGGCGGCCACCGGCGGCGTACCAGCCGCCCAGGTCGCGGAAGTTGCGGCCGCCTTGCAGCGGCAGCAGGCGCTCGGCCACGCGGGTGGCGCGGCCGTCGGCGGCGGCGACCAGGAAGTACGGACGCGGCGAGACCGGGGCCTCGACCCGCGCCGAACCG
>NZ_QHJY01000502.1 GCF_003185805.1 Caulobacter sp. D5 | reverse complement strand
CCGGTGTAGCGGGCCGCCAGCTTGGTCGGCAGGGTGTGGTTGGTGCCGATCACCTTGTCGCCGAACGAGACATTGGTGCGCGGCCCCAGGAACAGCGCCCCGTAGTTGGTCATGTTTTCCAGGAAATAGTCCGGATCGCGGGTCATCACCTGCACGTGCTCGGAGGCGATCTTGTCGGCGATCTCGACCATCTCCTCGTCGCTCCCCGCGAGGATCACCTGGCCGAAGCTCTCCCAGGCCCGGCGGGCGATGGCGGCGGTGGGCAGGATCTCGAGCAGCTTCTCGACCCAGAAGAGGGTGTCCTCGGCCAGCTTCTGCGAGGTGGTCAGCAGGATGGCCGGGCTGTCGGGACCGTGCTCGGCCTGGCCCAGCAGGTCGGTGGCGCAAAGCTCGCCGTCCACCGTGTCGTCGGCGATGACCAGGGTCTCGGTCGGGCCGGCGAAGAGGTCGATGCCGACCCGGCCGAACAGCTGGCGCTTGGCCTCGGCGACATAGGCGTTGCCGGGTCCGACCAGCATGTCGACCGGCGCGATGGTCTGGGTGCCCAGGGCCATGGCCGCCACCGCCTGCACCCCGCCCAGGGTGTAGATCTCGTCCGCTCCTGCAAGAGCCTGCGCGGCCACGATGGCCGGGGCCGGCTTGCCGCCGAACGGCGGGGCGCAGGTCACCACGCGCGGCACGCCGGCCACCTTGGCCGTCAGCACCGACATGTGGGCCGAGGCCAGCAGCGGATACTTGCCGCCCGGCACGTAGCAGCCGGCGGCGTTCACCGGCAGGTTCTTGTGGCCCAGGATCACGCCGGGCAGGGTCTCGACCTCGACGTCTTTGAGGCTGTCGCGCTGGATCTGGGCGAAGTTGCGCACCTGGGCCTGGGCGAACTCGATGTCCTTCAGGTCACGATCCGACAGCTGGTCCATGCAGGCCTGGATCTCGGCCGGCGACAGGCGGTAGCTCTCGCGGTCCCAGCCGTCGAACTTCGTCGACAGCTCGCGCACCGCCGCATCGCCCCGCGCCGCAACGTCGGCCAGGATCCCCTCCACCGTCTCGCGCACCGCACGGTCCGCCGCCGCCACAACGCCCGCGTCCGCACCGCTCTTCAACCACTTCGCCATGGC
>NZ_QHJY01000501.1 GCF_003185805.1 Caulobacter sp. D5 | reverse complement strand
AGAGAGAGGGTTTCCCTAACGCCCCAGCCAGATCTCCGGCCGCTGATCCAGGAAGCCCGACACGCGCGCCGAGATCCCCTGTTGATCCCGAGCCGAGGGGTGCCAGTCGCAGGCGGTCAGTTCCATCTCGCCGACGGGGATGACGGCCAGGCGGGTCTCGCCGCCGGCCTTGAGGTTTTCGGCCACCCGGTCGACCTGGGCGGCGATCTCGTTCTCGGCGCTGGGCGGGGCCAGCAGGATCAGGAAGGCCTGGGGCTGGCGGGCGCGGATCGTCTGGGCGAAGCGGGCGTAGGTCGCCACATAGTCGTCGCGCAGGGCCTGGCGGTCCTTCCACGGCTCGCCCGGCTTCAGGGGCGTGGAGAAGTCGTTGGTGCCGAGATTGATCACCACCACCTGCGGCGCCCAGTCGGCGTTGGCATAGGCCGGAGCCGCGCCCAGCAGCACCTTGGGCCAGGCCAGAGGCAGGGTGTCGCCGGGCATGCCGCCGTAGTTGCGCACGATCCCGCGGCCCGAGATGGCGTTGACCTGGTGGTCGGCCCCGAAGCGCGCGGCGGTCAGCGGGCCGAAGGCGATGGAGTTGTCGGTCGTGCTCCACACCTCGTCGCTCGTGCAGGCGCGCTTGTCCGAGGCGTCGCCGTAGCCGACGCTGTGGGAGTCGCCGATGAACTCGATCTGGCGTCGGGGCGCGGTCAGCGGCAGGGCGCGACCGTTCTCCAGGAAGAAGCCGCCGAAGCGGGCCGGGCCGGCCTGCATCTCGCCGACCACGGCGGCGCGCACCAGGTGGCGGCCGGGGCCAAAGCCGTCGAGGCGGTAGAGGCCGGGGGCGGGCTTGACCAGCCGACCGGCCGGAACGCCGTCGATCGAGAGGTGCAGGATCTGGTCGCCGGCGCCGACCTTGATCAGCACGGCCTGGCCCTCGAAGGCGGCCTCGAAATGGACGCTCGGCCACTGGTAGGTCCAGCCGTCGGGACCCGCCGCGACGCGGCCGCCGGCCAGGGCGGGCAGGGGCGTGAGGGCGGTGGTTTCCTGCACGACAGCCAGGCGCGATTGCGCGGCGGCGGTGGTCGTCCACGCGGTGGTCGCCAGGGCGGCCAGAGCCACGGCCGTCAGAAGCCCTCGAAAACCCATCGCGCCCTCCCGTCTTGTGCGGAGATCGGGTTTAGCGGGCGGGCGGAATAAGGAAAGACGGAAAAGGTATTGTCGGATCCCTCTCCCCTTGCGGGAGAGGGTGGCCCGCGAAGCGGGTCGGGTGAGGGGTCTCTC
>NZ_QHJY01000500.1 GCF_003185805.1 Caulobacter sp. D5 | reverse complement strand
GGCGGCGACGCCGGCAATTACAGCCTGGGCGCGGTGTCGTCCGACACGGCCGACATCTTCAAGAAGACCATCACCGGCGCCCTGACGGCCAGCAACAAGACCTATGACGGCGCGACGACCGCCAGCGGGACGATCGGCCTGACCGGCGTCGTGACCGGCGACACCGTCTCGGCCGCGGGGGTCTACGCCTTCGCCGACAAGAACGCCGGAACGGGCAAGACCGTGACGGTGTCGGGCGCGACCCTGGCCGGCCTGGATGCGGGCAACTACAGCCTGGGCGGCGTCAGCGCCGGCCTGGCCGACATCCTGCGCCGGTCGGTGACGGTGTCCGCCGACGACACGTTCAAGGTTCAGGGCCATTTCGACCCGACCCTGACCTATCGCATCACGGTGGGCGATCTGGTGGCGGGCGACGCCTTCACCGGCGGCCTGGCCCGCGACGCCGGCGAGACGGCCGGCGCCTATGCGATCACGCGCGGAACCCTGGGCCTGTCAGCGAACTACGACCTGACCTTCACGAGCGCGGTGTTCACGATCGATCCGCTGCCGCCCGCCGAGCAGAACGCCTCGACGACGCTCAAGCATCTCAACGCCTCGCCGGACTTCACCCTGGACTGGGATCCCGAGTCCAAGCTGGAGACCCAGGGCGCGGGCTGTCCGGGCGAAGGCTGTCCGTCGCAGCCCGCGACGGTGGCTTTGCTGCATTAGCAGCGCCGCTTGCGATACGACCGGTCCTGACGCCGCGCGGCGGCAGCTTTGCCACCGAGCGGCGACTCGCGATCTGTAGGGCGTCGCATTGCGCGAGGATTCATCATGACCCCTGAGGCCTTTTCGACCCTGGCCGCCCGTCTGGGCGCGGCCGTGCAGGTGCGGCCCGTGCTCGACACCGTCCAGTTCCGGGTGGGCGGCAGCGCGTTCGCGACCCTGGGCTGGCCGGAAGCCGGCTGGGCCGTGGTCAAGCTGAGCCTGAAGGACCAGGCCGCGGCCCTGGCGATGAGCGATGCGGTGGCGATCGAGCCGAAGCGTCCGCGCGGCTCCGGCGTCACCCTGGTCTGGCTCAAGGGCATGGACGAGGACACCATGGCCTACATCCTGGCCGCCGCGTTCGGCGTGGCCTACGCCAAGGCCGCGCGCTCGCGAGCGGGCAGGGGGCGCGGCGCCGTGCTCGGCGCGGCCAAGGGAGCGGCGTGAGGTCATGAGCGCAGGGGTCAAGATCGTCGCCGTGCTGGCCGCCCGCGAGGGCAAGGGCGCGGCGCTGGAGGCGCTGCTGCTGGGCATGGCCGGGGCCTGCCGGGCCGAGCTGGGCAATCTGCGCTGGGACGTCTGGCGCGACCAGGCCGATCCGACCCGTTTCGTGCTCGACGAACTCTATGTCGACAATGCAGCGGTGGCGGCTCACCGGGCCAGTCCGCATTTCGCGGCCTATCTGGCGAGAATCGGCGACCTGGCCGAACGCACGTCGCTGCTGCTCGATCCGGCCGACCTGGGGTAGGGCTCGGACGCGAGATACGCGCGTGTCAGGCGAAATTCCCCAGGTTCCTGTCGCCTGCCGGCAATATCGTATTTGCGTCCGTCGCCGGGATATGGTGGTGACAATTCAGGTTCGCTGGTCAGGTTCGCTGGTCAGGTCCGCCGGCCAAGTCCAGTGGATCGGCGCCAGTTCGGCGCATTCGGTGATGTGTAGGGGAGGTCGAGGCTGTCGGGGGTCCAGCAAGCGCCGTCTTTGCTGGCGCTTTATGAAGAAAAGCGCCTGAGCCTCGTACGCCTGTTCACCGCGCGGCTGCGTTCGCGCGTCGAGGCCGAAGATCTCGTCCAGGAACTCTATTTCAAGGTCACGGCCATCGAGGGCGACGCGGCGTCGGCCGGCGGCGGCGCGGCCCTGCTTTACCGCATGGCCGAAAACCTGATGCTGGACCGCCTGCGCAGCGCCCAGCGCGGCCAGGCGCGCGACGAGCACTGGCGACGCGCCCAGGGCGGCGAGGGCCTGGTGGACGGCGATCAGGCCGCCGATGCGCCCTCGGCCGAGGCCGTGGTCGAGAGCCGCCAGCGGCTGGCGATCGTGCTGAGCGTGCTCGAAGAACTGTCGCCGCCGGTCGCGCGCGCCTTCCGCCTGCACAAGCTGGAGGGCCTCAGCCATTCGGAAACCGCCACGGCCATGGGCGTGAGCCGCAGTTCGGTGGAAAAGTACGTAAGCTCGGCCTTGAAAGCCGTCGCCAGGAGGCTGCATGAGGAGTCGTGACGCGGCCTGCGGGTTTTTTGACGAACTTTCTGGAGGGGATCGTTCGTCGGCGACGTCTACTGTATGGGCGAGCGTCGATGGGCGCGGGGACAGGGTGGCATGAGCCTTTCGCGAAGGAACATGGATGAAGCCGTCGATTGGCTGGTTCGCCTGCAGGGCGAAACGGTCACCGCCGACGACTGGCTTGCCTTCGACGCCTGGTTGGACGCCGCGCCGGAGCATGGCGAGGCCTATGACGTCGTCGCCGCCCAGGATGAGGAACTCAAGCGGCTGTCGGCCGTCTCTCCGTCGGCCGTGGT
>NZ_QHJY01000061.1 GCF_003185805.1 Caulobacter sp. D5 | reverse complement strand
CCCGCGAAAGCGGGGACCCAGGTGTTTTATCGTCGAGCGCCGCGGGTTTCAGAAAAAGCCGGGGTCCCCGCTTTCGCGGGGATTTTACGGATTGGGGTTCGGGCCACCCGCTTATCCACCACCGCGCGCCTTTGTATCGCGAGAGGTTGCGGTTTGTGTCGCCGCCGACGTCCCTCAGCAAAACCCCGCCCATGAAATCACCAGCATGTGCGCAAGCACATAGGCTGGCCGCCCTCGCGGTCGTTCTTGGAAGCTGGGGCTTTTGGGTCTGGAGACCACCACCGCGACAGGGTCGAAGTTCGACGCCTGGCAAGGCCGCCGGCCGTGAGCTCCTACGTCTCCTCCCTGAGCGCCGCCCAGATCTCGGCGCTGACCACCACCGCGGTCTCGGCGCTCACCAAGACCGACATCGCGGCGCTGTCGACGGACCAGATCCAGGCCTTCACGGTCGAAGAGATCCAGGCCCTCTCGTCGACCCAGATCACCTATCTGTCGACCAAGCAGGTCGCGGCGCTCACCACGACCCAGATCTCGGCCCTGACGGTCGGGCAGATGTCGTTCAGCGCCGCCCAGCTGTCGGTGCTGATCGACGACCAGATCGAGGCCTTCGGCGTCGACGAGATCGCCGCCCTCACCACCCAGCAGATCAAGGGCTTCACTGCCACCGAGATCGGCGAACTGACCAGCGCCCAGTTCGCGGTGCTGTCGCCGACCCAGCTGTCGGCCCTGACGGTCACCCAGATCAAGGGCCTGACGACCGAGCAGATCTCGGCGCTGACCACCACCCAGTTGGCGGGCCTGACCTCGACCCAGCTCGGGGCGATGACCACCACCCAGGTCAGCGCCCTGACCACCACCGCGATCGCCGCCCTGACCACGACGCAGGTCAAGGGCCTGACCGCGACCGAACTTGGCGCCCTGTCGACCGAGCAGCTGGCGGTGCTGAGCACCACCCAGATCGCCGTGCTCAGCACCAAGCAGATCCGCGGCCTGACGGTCACCGAGATCGTCGCCCTCAGCATCGAGCAGCTGAATGCCCTGAGCTCGACCCAGGTCGGGGCCCTGACCACCACCCAGATCGACGCCCTGACCACCACCGAGGTCGCGGCCCTGACCATCACCCAGATGGACGGGATGACGGTCACCGAGATCGCCGCCCTCGACGCCGAGCAGATCGCCGCCCTCAGCGTCACCCAGATCGACGAGCTGTCGAAGACCCAGATCAAGGGCCTGACGGCGACCGCCCTGTCGGGGCTGACCTCGGAGCAGGCCTCGGCCCTGACCGCCACCCAGCTCGGCAACCTGACCACCACCCAGGTCAAGGGCCTGTCCGAGGACTTCATCTCGGCCCTGACCACCACCCAGCTGCGCGGCTTCACCTCGACCGAGCTGGCGGCGCTGAAGACCACCCAGATCGAGGCCCTGACGGTCGAGCAGCTGCAGTCGCTGACCACCACCCAGATCCGCGGCCTGACGACCACCTCGCTGCAGGCGCTGAACGCCACCCAGTTCGCCGCCCTCAGCGAGACCCAGATCGGGGCCCTGACGGTCACCCAGATCAAGGGCCTCAGCACCACCGAGATCTCGGCCCTGACCGAGACCCAGCTGTCGGGCCTGACGGCCGTGCAGGTGGCGGTGCTGACCACCACCCAGATCGGCGCCCTGTCGGCGACCGAGATCAACGGCCTGACCACCTCGCAGCGGGCCGCCCTCACCTACACCCAGATCTCGGCCATCAGCGTCGACGAGATCGACGACCTGACCACCACCGTCGTCGCCGCCTTCACCACCACCCAGCTCAAGGGCCTGACCAAGGGCGAGGCCGCGGCCCTGACGGTCGAGCAGGTGTCGAGCCTGTCGTCCAAGCAGCTGGCGGCGCTCAGCACCACCGCGACGGCGGGCCTGACCGAGGACCAGATCGCCGCCCTGACCACGACCCAGGCGGCGGGCCTCACCTCGACCCAGATCGCGGCCCTGACCACCACCGAGGTCAGCGCCCTGACGGCGACGGTGCTGGCCTCGCTGAGCGCCAACCAGGTCAAGGGTCTGACCGCCACGGCCGCCGCCGCGCTGGACGCCGACACCCAGCTGGCGGCCCTGACCTCGACCCAGACGGCGGCCCTGACCACCACGGCGCTGGGCGGCCTGACGAGCGACCAGGTCGCGGCCATGACCACGACCCAGCTGGCCGCGCTGAACTCGACCCAGATCGGCGCCCTGTCGACCGCGGCCCTGGCCGGCCTGACCGCCACCCAGATCACCAGCCTCAGCACCACCCAGCTGCGCGGCCTGACCTCGACCGACATCAGCAAGCTGTCGACGACCCAGGTCGAGGCGCTGAGCGCCACCCAGATGGCCAGCCTGACGACCACCCAGCTGGCCGGGCTGACCACCACCGAGATCGCCGCCCTCAGCGGAACCCAGCTGGCGGCGCTCAGCACCACCCAGTTCGCGGCCCTGTCCTCGACCGGCATTTCGGGCCTGACCGAGGAGCAGGTCTCGGCCCTGACCAGCACCCAGCTGTCGGCCATGACCTCGACCCAGCTGCGCGGCCTCACCACCACCCAGCTGGAGAGCCTGTCGACCACGGCGATCTCCAGCCTGACCGCGACCCAGCTGGCCGGCCTGACGGCGACCCAGATCGCCAACCTGTCGACCGAGCAGGTGGCCTCCCTGACCACCACCCAGCTGGCCGCCCTGACGACGACGGCGATCGCGGGCCTGACCTCGACCGAGGTCGCGGCGCTGACCACCACCCAGGTCAAGGCCCTGACCTCGACCCAGCTGGCGGCCCTGACCACGACGGCGGTCCAGGGGCTGACCGCCACCGAGATCGCGGCGCTCTCGACCACCCAGCTGGCGGGCCTGACGACCACCCAGATCGGGGCGCTGACCACCGATCAGGTCCGGGCCCTGACCACGACCGAGATCGGCGCCCTGGCGACCACGCAGGTGGCGGGCCTGACCAAGACCGAGGTCGCCGCCCTGACGACGACCCAGCTGGCGGCCATGACCTCCACCCAGCTGAAGGCGCTGACCACCACGGCGATCACGGGCTTCACCGAGACCCAGATCGACGCCCTGACCACGACCCAGATCGCAGGCCTGACCTCGACCCAGATCGGCGCCCTGACGGCCACCGAGATCGCCGAGTTCGACGTCACCCAGCTGGCCTCGCTGACCACCACCCAGGTCAAGGGCCTCACCACCACCCAGATGGGCGCCCTGACCGCCGAGCAGGTGGCGGGGCTGACGACCACCGAGGTCGCGACCCTGACCTCGACCCAGATCGGGGCGATCAGCGCCGACGCCGTGGCCGGCCTGACGACCACCGAACTGGCCGCCTTCACCACCACCCAGCTGAAGGGCCTGAAGGCCACGCAGCTGGAGGCCCTGACCACCGGCCAGCTGGCCAGCCTCAGCTCGACCCAGATCGGCGCCCTGACGGCCACGGCCGTCGCCGGGCTCAGCGAAGACCAGATGGCCTCGCTGACCACCACCCAGCTGGCTGGCCTGACGACCACCCAGATCTCGGCCCTGACCACCGACGAGATCGGCGGCCTCGACGCCACCGACCTGCAGTCGCTGACCACCACCCAGATCAAGGGCCTGACCGCCACCCAGATCGAGTCGCTGGACACCGGGACCCAGATCGCGGCCCTGACCTCGACCCAGCTGTCGGTGCTGACCGCGACGGCCCTGGCCGGCCTGACCGAGGACCAGGTCGCGGCCCTGACCACGACCCAGCTTTCCGGCCTGACCTCGACCCAGATCGGCGCGCTGTCGACCGACGCCCTGGCGGGGCTGACCACCAGCCAGATCGGCGCGCTGACCACGACGCAGCTTTCGGGCCTGACGGCGACCGAGATCGCCAACCTCGCCACCACCCAGCTGGCCGCCCTCAGCACCACCCAGTTCGCGGCGCTCAACACCACCCAGCTCGCCGCCCTGACCGTCACCGAGATCGAGTCGCTGTCGGGCGAGCAGCTGTCGGCGCTGAACTCGACCCAGCTCAGCGCCCTCTCCACCACCGGCATCGCCGGCCTCTCGGCCACCCAGATCGCCTCGCTGACCACCACCCAGCTGACGACCCTGACGGCGACCCAGGTCGCGGCCCTGACCACCACCCAGATCGGCGGCCTGACGGTCACCGAGATGGCGGCCCTGACCACCACCCAGCTCCAGGCCCTGACCGCCACGCAGCTGGCGGCCCTGACGACGACCCAGCTGTCGGCCCTGACCACCGGCCAGATGGGCGCGCTGACCACGACGCAGCTGGGCGCCCTGACGGCCAACCAGGCGGCCAACCTCACCGCCACGCAGTTGGCGGCCTTCAACTCGACCCAGATCTCGGCCCTGTCGACCACGGCGATCGCCGGCCTGACGACCACCGAGATCGCCTCGCTGACCACCACCCAGCTGCGCGGACTCACCTCGACCCAGGTCGGGGCCCTGACCACCAGCGAGATCGCCGCCATCACCACGACCGGCCTGGCGGCCATGAGCACCACCCAGCTGCTGGGCCTGACCAGCACCGAGGCCGAGGCCCTGACCACCAGCCAGATCGAGGCCCTGACCTCGACCCAGGTGGCCGCCCTGACGACGACGGCGATCTCGGGCCTGACCTCCGGCCAGGTGGAGGCGCTGTCGACCACCCAGCTGCACCGCCTGACCTCGACCCAGATCGCGGCGCTCGATCCCGAGGCCCTGGCCGGCCTGACCACGACCGACATTTCGACGCTGACCACCACCCAGGTGAAGGGGCTGACCGCGACCGAGATCGCGTCGCTCACGACCACCCAGATCGCGGCCTTCACCACCACCCAGATCTCGGCCCTGACGGCCAGCGCCCTGACCGGCCTCAGCGACGACCAGCTGGGCGCGCTGTCGAGCAGCCAGCTGGCGGCCCTGACCTCGACCCAGATCGCCGGCCTCACCACCACCGAGATCGGCGCCCTGACGACCGAGCAGATCGCCGCCCTGACCACGACCCAGATCGCGGGCCTGTCGACCACCCAGATCGCGTCCCTGACCACCACCCAGCTGTCGGCCTTCAGCACGGCCGACATCGCCGCCCTGTCGACGACCCAGGTCGCGGCCCTGACCTCGACCGAGATCGCCAGCCTGTCGGTCGACCAGATCGGCGCCCTGACCGCCGCCCAGGTCTCGGCCCTGACGGCCACGGGGCTCAGCGGCCTGTCCTCGACCCAGCTGGCGGCCCTGACCTCCACCCAGCTGACGGCGCTCAGCTCGACCCAGATCTCGGGCCTGTCGACGACGCTGATCAGCGCCCTGACCACCACCGAGATCGCCGCGCTCACCACCACCCAGATGCGCGGTCTCACCTCGACCCAGATCGGGGCCCTGACCACCGACCAGATCGCCGGGCTGACCACCACCGGCGTCGCCGCCCTGACCACCACCCAGCTGTCGGGCCTGACCAAGACCGAGATGGCGGCCTTCTCGGCGGCGCAGCTCGGGGCCCTGACCACCACCCAGGTCTCGTCGCTGACGACCACGGCGCTGTCGGGCCTCACCTCCAGCCAGCTGGGCGCCCTGACCACCACCCAGCTGCGGCGGCTGTCGGCGACCCAGATCGCCGCGCTCAATCCCGACTCGCTGGTCGGCCTGACGACCACCGAGGTGGCGTCGCTGACCACCACCCAGATGGCGGGCCTGACCAGCACCGAGGTCGCCGCCCTCACCACCACCCAGATCGGCGCCCTGACCTCGACCCAGCTGGCGGCGCTCAGCACCACGGCCATTTCCGGCCTGACGGGCGACCAGGTCGCCGCCCTGACGACCACCCAGCTGTCGGGCCTGACCAGCACGCTCGTCCACGCCCTGTCGACCAGCGAGGTCGCGGCCCTGACCACGGCCCAGGTCGCGGCCCTGACCACCACCCAGCTTTCGGGCCTGACCGCCACCCAGGTCTCGGCCATGGAAGGCGAGGACGTCGCCTCGCTGACCGCCGCCCAACTGGCCAGCCTGACCACCACCCAACTGGCGGGCCTTGGCGCCGCGGGGGCCTCGTCGCTGAGCGTCACCCAGATCGACGACCTGTCCTCGACCCAGGTCTCGGCCCTGTCGACCAGCGCCATCGCCGCCCTGACCGCCACCCAGGTCGCCTCGCTCAGCACCACCCAGATCGACGGGCTGACGGCCACCCAGATGGGCGCGCTGAGCGCCGGCCAGATCGACGCCATGTCGTCCGAGCAGATCGCCGAGCTGACCACCACCCAGTTCAGCGGCCTGTCGGCCACCGGCGTGCAGGCCCTGACCGCCGCCCACCTGGAATCCCTGACCACCAGCCAGATCGCCGCCCTGTCGCTGGCCGGAATCTCGGGCCTGACCGCCGACGAGGTGGCGCGCCTGACCACCACCCAGGTCTCGGCCCTCAGCTCGACCCAGATCGGCGCCCTGTCGGCGACGGCGGTCACCGGCTTCACCGAGACCCAGATCGCGGCCCTGACCATCACCCAGCTGGCGGGCCTGACCACCACCCAGATCGGCGCCCTGACGGTGACCGACATCGGCGAGCTGACCACCACGGCCATCGCCGCCCTCAGCACCACCCAGCTGGGCGCCCTGGTGCGCATGCAGCTGCGCGCCCTGACCACCACCCAGGTCGCGGCCCTGACCACCACGCAGCTGGCCTCGCTGAGCACGACCCAGATCTCGAACCTGGCGGTGACCGAACTGCAGGCGCTCAGCGCCACCCAGTTCGCCGCTCTGACCTCGACCCAGGTCGCGGCCCTGACCACGGTGCAGCTCGACAACCTGTCGGCCACCGACATGTCGGCCCTGACCTACACCCAGATCTCGGGCCTCACGACGACCCAGATCGCCGCGCTCGGAACGACCTTCCTGGCCAGCCTGACGACCAACCAGATCTCGGCCCTCAACGCCGAGCAGATCTCCTACATGACCGCCACCCAGCTGGCCGCCCTCAGCGTCGCCCAGCTCGCGGCCGTGACCGCCGCCCAATACTAGAGCCCCCATCCCGATGCCGGATTCCGCCGCCCCAGCCGTTGCTCCCCCGATCGCGTCCTTGAGCGTCGTCGAGCTGATCAACGTCGCCGAGACCACGCGCCGCGAGCGCGGCCCCGCCGCGGCCGTGGCGATCTACCAGGTCTGGATCGCCGCCAACGGCGACAATCCCCTGCTCTATGCGGTGCTGTTCAACTTCGCCGTCGTCCTGACCGACAGCGGCGACCTGGCCGGCGCCCGCTCGCAGCTGGAACGGGCCGTGGTGGTCAATCCCGACTTCATCCCGACCTACATCAACCTCGGCCGGGTCTATGAGCGGATGGGCGCGGCCAATCTCGCCGTGCTGCAATGGACCGCCGCCACCGACAGGCTCGCGCCCGTCAACGGCCAGTCGATCGCCCACAAGACCACGGCCCTCAACCAGACCGCCCGGGTGCTGGAAGGCGCCAACCAGGACCAGCCCGCCGAGGCCATGCTGCGCCAGAGCCTGGATCTCGACCCGCGCCAGCGCGAGGCGATCCAACACCTGCTGGCCCTGCGCCAGCGCCAGGTCGAGTGGCCGATCATCGACCCCTGGGAGCGGATGGACGCCCAGGCCCTGATGACCGGCATGTCGCCGCTGTCTCTGGCCGCCTACGCCGACGACCCGATGACCCAGCTGGCGGCGGCCTGGAACTACAACCGCCTCGACGTCGGCGCGCCTTCCGAACTGATGGACCTGTCGGTCGCCCTCTCGCGCGGCGACGACCAGCCCCTGCGCATCGGCTACCTGTCGTCGGACCTGCGCCACCACGCCATCGGCCACCTGACCGCCGAGATCTACGGCCTGCACGACCGGTCCAAGGTCGAGGTCTTCGCCTATTACTGCGGCCCCGAACTGACCGACCCGCTGCAGAAGCGGATCATGGCCGACGTCGACCACTGGGTGGCTGTCAACCGCATGGACGACGCCACGGCCGCCCGCCGCATCGCCCAGGACGGGATCCAGATCCTGATCGACGTCAACGGCTACACCCGCGACGGCCGCACCCGGCTGCTGGCCATGCGGCCCGCCCCGGTGATCGTCAACTGGCTGGGCTTCCCCGGCACGACCGGCAGCCCCTACCACCACTACATCGTCGCCGACGACTTCATCATCCCGCCCGGCGACGAGGCGTTCTATTCGGAAAAGGTCCTGCGGCTGCCCTGCTACCAGCCCAACGACCGCAAGCGCCGCGTCTCGCCCTTCCCGCCCGCGCGGCGCGAGGCCGGCCTGCCCGACGACGCCGTCGTCTATTGCAGCTTCAACGGCATGCAGAAGATCACCCCCTTCACCCTGGACCGCTGGTTCACGGTGCTGGAGCGCGTGGAGAACTCGGTGCTCTGGCTGCTCAGCGGCTCGGAGGACTCGCACGCCCGCCTGAGGGCCAAGGCCGCCGAGCGCGGCCTGTCGCCCGAGCGCCTGGTCTTCGCCGACAAGATGGCCAATCCCGAGCACCTGGCCCGCTACGTCCTGGCCGACGTGTTCCTGGACGCCCTGCCCTACGGCGCCCACACCACGGCGTCGGACGCCCTGTGGATGGGCGTGCCGATCGTCACCCTGGCCGGCCGCAGCTTCGCCGCTCGCGTCTGCGGCAGCATCCTGCGCGCGGCGGGCCTGCCCGAACTGGTCTGCGACACGCCCGACGCCTTCGTCGACACGGCCGTCGAGCTCGGCCTCGACGCCGACCGCCTGGCGCGGCTGAAGGCCCGGATCCTTACCCTGCGCGACGACAGCGTCCTCTTTGACACCCCCGGCCTCGTCTCCGCCCTGGAAGACCTCTACGCCGGCATGTGGCGCGATCTGCGCGAGGACCGCCTGCCCGTTCCCGACCTCGCCAATCTCGACGCCTATCTGGAGATCGGCGCGGCCCAGACCCACGACGCCTTCGACATGCTCAGCGTCGAGGACCATCGCGGCTGGTGGCGCGAACGCCTGGCCCGCCGCCACGCCCATCGCCCGATCCCGGCCGACAACCGCCTCTGGGACCAGCAGTCATGAGCCAGCGCGTCCTGGTCACCGGCGGGGCCGGCTTCCTCGGCTCGCACCTCTGCGAGGCCCTGCTGGCGCGGGGGCAAGAGGTGCTGTGCGTCGACAACTTCTTCACCGGCCGGCGCGCCAACATCGCCCACCTGCTGGGCCACCCGCGCTTCGAGCTGCTGCGCCACGACGTCACCTTCCCGCTCTATGTCGAGGTCGACGAGATCTACAATCTCGCCTGCCCGGCCAGCCCGCGGCACTACCAGCACGACCCCGTCCAGACGACCAAGACCAGCGTCATCGGCGCGATCAACATGCTGGGCCTGGCCAAGCGCACCAAGGCAAGGATCCTCCAGGCCTCGACCAGCGAGGTCTATGGCGACCCCGAGGTCCACCCGCAGGTCGAGGGCTACTGGGGCCGGGTCAATCCGATCGGCCCGCGCAGCTGCTACGACGAGGGCAAGCGCTGCGCCGAGACGCTGTTCTTCGACTACCGTCGCCAGCACGGTCTCTCGATCAAGGTCATGCGCATCTTCAACACCTACGGCCCGCGCATGGACGTCGACGACGGCCGGGTGGTCAGCAACTTCGTGCTCCAGGCCCTGCGCGGCGAGGACATCACCCTCTATGGCGAGGGCGCCCAGACCCGCAGCTTCTGCTATGTCGACGACCTGATCGCCGCCATGATCCGCCTGATGGCGACCGACGACGCCGTCACCGGCCCGATCAACGTCGGCAATCCGCACGAGATCACCATCCGCGACCTGGCCGAGCGCGTCATCGCCCTCGCCGGCTCGACCAGCCGCCTCGTCCACCGCCCCATGCCCAGCGACGACCCCCGCCAGCGCCAGCCCGACATCACCCAGGCCAAGACCGCGCTGGGCTGGGAGCCATCGACGGCGCTGGACGAAGGGCTGTCGCGGACCATCGGCTATTTCCGCGACCTGTTGGCGGCGGAGCGGCGGACGGCTTAGGTCCATCCCTCACTCACGATCGAAGAGCGCAACCACGCTCTGAGGGGCGTCAGCGCCGAAGAACCGCTCGTGGTTGCGGGCGGTCTCGGCGGCGACCTCGGCGCTTCGGGGAAACAGCCTGCTCTCATACGCGGCGAGCGCGGCCTCGATATCGCCCGGTGAGGCGATGATCGCCTGGGCGAGCTCGGCGCCGTCGAGCAGGGCGAGGTTCGCCCCCTCCCCCGCGAACGGGGACATCAGATGCGCCGCATCCCCCACCAGGGTCAGGCCCGGCGCGCGCTTCCAGCCATGGCCGACCGGAAGCGCGAAGATCGGCCGCAGAATAGGGCGCGTGTCGCTCTGGGTGATCAGGGCGGTGAGTTGCGGCGCCCAGCCCGCGAACTGCTCGGCGACCTTGGCAAGGCCGGTTCCCGCGTCGCTGAGATCCAGGGCGTCGAACCAAGCCTGCGGCCTGTTCAGGGCGGCGTAGGTGCGAAGCGTCCCATCCGCATAGCGGTGCGCCAGAACGCCCTTGCCCGGCGCCACGGCCATCAGGGTGCCCTCGCCGATCGCCTCGGCGCTGGCCTTCAGCCGCGTGTCGCCCTCCAGCACCGTGGTTTCGATGAACGAGGTCCCCGTATAGCCGGGCGTCGCGTCCGACAGCAGCGGGCGAACCTTCGACCAGGCGCCGTCCGCGCCCACCAGCAGGCCGGCCAACGCGGTAGAGCCGTCGGCGAAACGGATCTCGTGGCGCCCGTCTCCTCGGGGTTCGATGGCGGCGACCTTTCGACCCCATTGGATCGCCTGAGGCGGAAGGGAGTCGATCAGCATCCGGCGAAGATCGCCGCGGTCGATTTCCGGACGATCCCCTCTATGGCTGCCGGGCTTGTCGAACAGGATGGTCCCGTCCGGCCCGACGATGCGCTTGGCGTCTTCGCCGGGACGAACCAGGCGCAGGAAGGCCTCGAAAAGCCCTGCGGCCCTGAGCGCGACCTGGCCGTTGTACGGGTGGATGTCGAGCAACCCGCCCTGCGTCCTGGCGCTCCCGGAAATCTCGGCTTCGTAGATCGTCGCCGGAACGCCGTGGAGATGCAGGACGCGGGCGAGGGTGAGGCCGCCGAGACCGGCGCCGATGATCGTTACGGGGATGGGCATGGTTGCGCTCCTGCCGCTTGCCGACAGCGCGCACGGGCGCCGACGCAGCGAATGCCTGTGATCAGGCGGTTGGTGGGGAGACGCTGGCCTGGCCGCGCGAAACGCTGGGCCAGGATGCAGGCGACGGCCTGGGGACAGGCCGTCATTTTCGCGACGGATCAAGATTACAGCCTTCGACGGCGCGACACAATCAAGGTCCCGCCCTCGCCCACAAACCGCCACCGACCGGCAATCGCGAAGCAAACTTCACCGGCCACAAGCGGCGGAAGATCGTCAGCCGGACCGCGCCCATGCCTCGCCCCCAACCCGTCGCCCTGCTCCAGGACGGCCTGGCCGCCCATCGCGGCGGCGACCTGGCCAAGGCCGAGCATCTCTACCGCGCCGCCCTGGCCGCCGATCCGCAGCTCGACGACGCCGCCCACTATCTGGGCGTGGTGGCCCAGCAGCGCGGCGATCTCGCCGGCTCCGTCCGCCTGATCCGCGCCGCCCTGGCCAGGAAGCCGACCGCCACGGCCTGGTCCAACCTGGCCAACGCCCTGTGGCTGCAGGGCCAGCTCGCCGAGGCCGAGCACGCCTGCCGCCAGGCCCTGGCCCTCGACCCGACCTGCGGCCCCGCCCTGCAGAACCTCGGCAACGTGCAGAAGGCGGCCAAGCGCTACGACGAGGCCGAGGCCACCTACGCCCGCGCCCTGGCCCTCAGCCCCGGCAACCCGGACCTGCTGTCCAATCTCGGCGTGGTGCTGGGCGCGCTGAACCGGCCGGACGAGGCCCGCGCGGTGTTCGACCAGGCCCTGGCCGCCCGCCCCGGCTTTGCCGCCGCCCTCTTCAACCTGGCCAATCTCGAGACCGCCTTCAGCGACCTCGACACCGCCCTGGCCGCCTATGACCGCCTGCTCGCCGTCGCGCCCGCCCACGCCGACGGCCACGCCGCGCGCGGCGCGGTGCTGCG
>NZ_QHJY01000499.1 GCF_003185805.1 Caulobacter sp. D5 | reverse complement strand
CCCTCTCCCCTTGCGGGAGAGGGTGGCCTGCGAAGCAGGTCGGGTGAGGGGTCTCTCAGAGCTCAGCACCGCGTGCGGCGGCCAGGCCGGGCGGAGGCGTCTCACATCTGAGAGATCCCTCATCCGACGGCCTTCGGCCGCCACCTTCTCCCGCAAGGGGAGAAGGCTCATTCCACCCAGGTCCCCCGCTCCCCGTTTGACACCCACGCCCGTCACGCTATTTGTCTGACTAATGAACGGGCCGCCGACGCGGTCCTCTCCATCGCCAGGTGTTTCGTCCAGATGACCATCCGCATCGCCATCGTCGGCCTGGGCAAGATCGCCCGCGACCAGCACCTGCCCGCGATCGCCAAGGATCCGCGCTTCGAACTGGCCGCCGTGGCCAGCCGCAGCGCCGGCGTCGACGGCGTGCCGCACTTCACCGACCTGGCCGAGCTGCTGGCCTCGGACGTCGCCTTCGACGCCGTCGCCCTCTGCACTCCGCCGCAGGTGCGCCACACGATCGCCCGCCAGGCCATCGACGCCGGCAAGCACGTGATGCTGGAAAAGCCCCCGGGCGCGACGCTGAGCGAGGTCGAGGACCTCAAGGCCGCCGCCGCCGCCAAGGGCGTCACCCTGCAGACCACCTGGCACTCGCGCTACGCCACCGCCGTCGCCCCGGCCCAGGCCTGGCTGGCCGGCAAGACCATCCAGTCGGTGCAGATCAACTGGAAGGAAGACGTGCGCGTCTGGCACCCGGGCCAGACCTGGATCTGGCAGGCCGGCGGCCTGGGCGTCTTCGATCCCGGCATCAACGCCCTGTCGATCGCCACCGTCATCCTGCCGGCCTTCTTCCTGGAAAAGGCTACCCTGCACGTGCCGGAGAACTGCCAGTCGCCGGTCGAGGCTCAGCTGAGCTTCGTCACCGTGACCGGCGCCCCGGTGCGGGCCGAGTTCGACTTCCTGCAGACCGGCCCGCAGAGCTGGGACATCATCGTCCAGACCGACGGCGGCGAACTGAAGCTGTCGCACGGCGGTTCGCGCCTGTGGATCGACGGGCAGCTGAAGCACGAAGGGCCGGACGAGGAATATCCGGGCCTCTACGCCGCCTTCGCCGAGCTGATCGAAGCCGGCGCCTCGGACGTCGACGTCAGCCCGCTGCGCCATGTGGCCGACGCCTTCCTGCTGGGCGAACGGGTCATCGCGCCGGCCTTCATCGAATAGTCTCGGCGGGCCATCGAATAAGCGATGGTTGCGCTAACATTGACCTGACAAAATGCGGGGGAAGGGCCTATATGCGGGCCCATTCCCGTCCGCCAAAACCGCGAGCGCCGTCATGACCGAACTCCGCAGCCTGAACCCCGCCACGGGCGAGCACTTCGGTGACGTCTTCCCCGAGCCGACCGCGGCCCAGATCGAGGCGGCCCTGGCCGCCGCCGACGCGGCGTTCGACATCTATCGCGAGACCGACCTCGAGACCCGCGCGGCCTTCCTCGAAGGCGTCGCCGCCGAGATCGAGGCCATCGGCGACGAACTGATCGAGCGCGCCATGGCCGAGACCGGCCTGCCGCGCGCCCGCCTGGAAGGCGAGCGCGGCCGCACCACCGGCCAGCTGCGCCTGTTCGCCAAGACCGTCCGCCAGGGCGACTTCCTCGGCGCCCGCGTCGACCCGGCCCTGCCCGAGCGCAAGCCGCTGCCGCGCG
>NZ_QHJY01000498.1 GCF_003185805.1 Caulobacter sp. D5 | reverse complement strand
CCGTCGGCGGCGACGCCGGCCAGGATCGTCTCGCGCTCGCCCAACTGCTTCATCAGCACGCTGGTGCGGCGGTCGATGAACCGGGCCATCAGCTTTTCGTGCAGGGTGTCGCTGATCTTGTCTTCGAGCTCGCGGGTGCGGCCCTGCCAGTGGACGGGATTGGCCAGCCAGTCGGGACGGTTGGCGATGTAGGACAGGGTGCGCACGCCCGACAGCCGCGCGGCCAGGCTGTCGATCTCGCCGTCGGTGCGGTCCAGCGCCTTGAACTGGCCGTTGATCCAGTCTTCCGGCAGGCGCTTGCGACCGGTGGTCAGGTCGTCGAACAGCGTCTTGACCATCCGCTGGTGGTCGTCGTCGGTGGTCTTGCGGAAGTCGGGCGTCTGGCAGACGTCCCACAACTTCAACAGGGCCGAGCGGTCGGACTTGCAGCGGGCGACGACGTCTTCCTGCTGGGCCAGCTTGCGCAGGGTGCGCTCGTCCAGGGCTTCCTGCGACAGGCTCAAGCCATTGCGGTTGGGCGGTTCGGACAGCGAGCGCAGCAGGCCGGGCAGGTTGCCGAAGTCCAGCCTGGCGCTGCGCCACTCGGCGGCCATCACCGGTTGGAAGGCGTGTTCCTCGACGGCCTGGACCAAGTCCTCGTCCATCTCCTCGCAGTCGCCCGTCACGCCGAAGGTGCCGTCGCGGGTGTAGCGGCCGGCGCGGCCGGCGATCTGGCCGACCTCCTGCGGGTGCAGCCAGCGGGTGCGGCGGCCGTCGAACTTGCGCAGGCCGGCGAAGGCCACGTGGTCGACGTCCATGTTCAGGCCCATGCCGATGGCGTCGGTGGCCACGAGGAAATCGACCTCGCCGCTCTGGTAGAGGGCGACCTGGGCGTTGCGGGTGCGGGGGCTGAGGCTGCCCATGACCACGGCCGCGCCGCCCCGCTGGCGGCGGATCAGTTCGGCGATAGCGTAGACGGCGTCGGTGGAGAAGGCCACGACCGCCGTGCGCCGGGGCAGGCGGGTCAGCTTCTTGGAGCCGGCGTAGGACAGGTTGGAGAACCGCTCGCGGCCGACGATCTCGGCGTCGGGCAGCAGGCGGCGGACCAGCGGAGCCATGGTCGCCGCGCCCAGCAGCATGGTCTCGAACCGGCCTCGGGCATGCAGCAGACGGTGGGTGAAGATGTGGCCGCGCTCGGGATCGGCGCACAGCTGGATTTCGTCGATGGCCACGAAGTCGACTTCGCGGCCCAGCGGCATGGCCTCGACCGTGCAGACGAAGTAGGCCGCGCGCGGCGGGACGATCTTCTCCTCGCCGGTGATCAGGGCGACGCTGGCCTTGCCGCGCAGCTTGACGATGCGGTCGTAGATCTCGCGCGCCAGCAGGCGCAGCGGCAGGCCGATCATGCCCGAGCCATGGCCGAGCATGCGCTCGACGGCCAGGTGGGTCTTGCCGGTGTTGGTGGGCCCCAGGACCGCGGTGAGCCGCGACGGGGCGAGGCCGGTGGAACGGTCGCTCATGACCCCCCGAAAGTGGGACGGGATTCGGGGCGAGGCAAGCGTGGGCTTGGAATTGTCGCCGCGGCCTTCCGCCCTACCCGGGGGCGGCGAATTGTAGGATGAAAGAGGCGTTTCTCGGGGGAGGTGACGCGACCATGGTGTCTCGCCGCATGTTTCTGGCCGGCTGCTGCGCGGCCTGCGCGCCGACGGGCGGGGTTTTCGCCGCCGACGGCGGCGTCGCCACCGCTAAAGGCCCGGCGCTGGAAACCTTGCCTTACGACCGCGTGCGGCTGGGGCCGGGGAAGATGCGCGACCAGCTGGACTGGCAGCATCGGCTGTTCATGGGGCTCGACGACGACCGGCTGCTGAAGCCGTTCCGCCAGCGCGCGGGCCTGCCCGTGCCGGGCGAGGACATGGGCGGCTGGTACGATGACAGCCCCGACTTCCACATCGACGTCAACGACTGGAGCACGGCCGACTGGCACGGCTACATCCCTGGTCACAGCTTCGGGCAGTACGTCTCGGGCCTGTCGCGCTATGTCGCCATCACCGACGACGCGGCCACGCGGGAGAAGGTGCGGGGCCTGGTCGTGAAGTACGCCCGGACGATCTCGCCGCGCTTCTTCGAAGGCTACACCCTGCCGGCCTACACCTACGACAAGGTGGTGATCGGCCTGATCGACGCCTGGCGCTACGCCGACGTGAAGGAGGCCGGGCCGGCGCTGGACAAGGTCACCGACGCCGTCCTGCCGGTGCTGCCGGAAAAGGCCCTGACGCGGGAGGAGCGCCGCCAGCGGCCCTATTCCAGCGAGGCCGAGATCTGGGACGAGCCCTACACCCTGCCCGAGAACCTGTTCCTGGCCTGGCGGCTGGGCCTGGGCGAGCGCTATCGGACGCTGGCCCTGCGCTACATGCAGGACGAGGCGCTGTTCGATCCGCTGGCGCGGGGGCAGAGCCCGCTGGCCGGCAAGCACGCCTACAGCCACGTCAACGCCCTGAACTCGGCGATCCAGGCCTGGTACGCGACGGGGCGGGAAAAGTACCTGCAGGCCGCCCGCAACGGTTTCGACTTCGTGCTCGCCCAGTCCTTCGCCACCGGCGGCTGGGGTCCCAACGAGGAGCTGTTGGGCGCGGGGGACAGCGAGACCCTGCTGAAGTCGCTGACCGAAACCCACCGCAGCTTCGAGACGCCGTGCGGCGCCTACGGCCACTTCAAGATCGCTCGCTCGCTGCTGCAGATCACCAAGGATCCCCGCTACGGCGACAGCATGGAGCGGGTGCTCTACAACACCATCCTCGGCGCGCGCGACACGACGCAGAAGGGCGAGACCTTCTACTATTCCGACTACAGCGACGCGGCCTCGAAGTTCTATCGCGACGAGCTGTGGCCCTGCTGCTCGGGGACCTTCATCCAGCTGGCGGCCGACTACGGGATCAGCGCCTATCTGCAGGACGGGGCGAAGCTCTATGTGAACCTCTATGTCCCCTCGACCTTGTCGGCGAGCGTGGACGGGGCGGCGGTGTCGCTGCGCCAGGAGACCCGCTATCCGCTGGAGCCGACGATCGCGATCGCCGTCGATCCGGCCCGCCCGACGCGGTTTTCGCTGATGCTGCGTATTCCGGAATGGGCGGGGGCGGGCGGCCGCATCCTGGTCAACGGCCGTCCGGCGGGGGTGACGGCGCGTGCTGGGACGTTCGTGGCGCTGGAGCGCCTCTGGCGGCCGGGCGACAAGGTCGAGATCGCCTTCGACATGACCCCGCGCCTGGAGCCGCTGAACGCCGCCCATCCCGAGGTGGTGGCGCTGCTGACCGGGCCGCTGGTGCTGCTGCCGATCGGTCCTGGCGAGGTGAAGCTGACGAAGGCCCAGTGGCTGGCGGCTGCTAGGGCCGGGGCCGATACGTGGCGCGCCGGCGAGGTGGTGTTCAAGCCGTTCATGGCCATCGGCGACGAGCGCTATCGGCTGTACGGGCGGCTGGCCTGAGGGCTGACCGGGAGCCGCAGGAACACGCGGCCGGACGCGGTCGGGGCAGGCAGGGCGCCGGCGCGGATGTTCACCTGCAGGGACGGCAGGATCAGGGTCGGGGCCGCCAGGGTCGCGTCCCGCGCCGTGCGCAGGGCGACGAAGTCGTCCTCGGCCTGGCCGTCGCGCACGTGGATGTTGCCGGCCCGCTCGTCGGCGACGGTGGTTTCCCAGCGATAGTCTGATCGGCCTTGCGGCAGATAGTCGTGGCCGACGAAGACGCGGGTTTCCGGCGGCAAGGCCAGGACCTTGCGGATCGAGCGGTACAGGGTCCGCGCGTCGCCGCCGGGAAAGTCGGCGCGGGCGGTGCCGTAGTCGGGCATGAAGATCGTATCGCCGACGAAGGCGGCGTCGCCGATCAGATAGGTCAGGCAGGCCGGGGTGTGGCCGGGCGTGTGCAGCGCGCCGATCGACAGCTCGCCCAGGGGCAGGACGTCGCCCTCGTTCATCAGCACGTCGAAGACCGCCCCGTTGGCGGCGAGTTCGGCCTCGAACACGGGGATGAAGGTCTTCTGCACCTCGACGATCCACGCGCCGATGACGATCTTGGCCCTGCTCCTGGCGCGGATGTAGTCGGCGGCCGACAGGTGGTCGGCGTGGGCGTGGGTCTCCAGCACATAGGCCAGGGTCAGGCCCCGGGCCTCGACGGCGGCCAGCAGGGCGTCGGCCGAGCGGGTCGAGAGCCTGCCGGCCTTGGGCTCGTAGTCGAGCACGGGGTCGATGATCGCGGCCGTGCGCGTGGCCGGGTCGGCGACGATGTAGCTGACGGTGAAGGTGGCGGAATCGAAAAACGCTTGAACGTCTGGGCGCATGGCTGGAGCCTCCGGTGGGCGGGCTCTTAATATTAGTGCTTGCTAAATTAGATCAAGCTAATATATGGCGATCATGTTCGATCTCTCGCGTTTCGACGTCAGTCAGTTCGAGGCCAGCGCCGCGCAGGCCGCCAAGCTCCTGCGCGCCTTGGCCAACGAGCGGCGGCTGATGATCCTGTGCCAGCTCGCCGACGGCGAACGGTCGGTGGGGCAGATCCAGCCCCTGGTCGGCCTGTCGCAGTCGGCCCTCTCGCAGCACCTGGCGGTGTTGCGCGAGGAGGGGATCGTGGCCGCGCGCCGCGAAGCCACGAGCCTCTGGTACCGGATCGCCGATCCGGCCGCCCTCAAGGTGGTCGGCACGCTCGCGGAGATCTTCTGCCCTCCAGCGGAGACCGCCGCCCATGACCACGATCCTCGATCCCCTGACGCCTGACGAGGCGGCCCGGCGCCTGGCGCAGGGCCGCGCCGTGCTGATCGACATCCGCGAGCCCGACGAGTTCGCCCGGCGACGGGCCAGGGGCGCGCTGTCGCGCCCGCTGTCGACGCTGGACACGGCGGGCCTCGGCCTGACCGACGGCCGGGAGGTGATCTTCACCTGCCGCTCGGGCATGCGCACGGCCGCCAACGGCCAGCGCCTGGCGGCGG
>NZ_QHJY01000497.1 GCF_003185805.1 Caulobacter sp. D5 | reverse complement strand
CTCCCATCTGAGAGACCCCTCATCCGTCGGCCTTCGGCCGCCACCTTCTCCCGCAAGGGGGAGAAGGATTTCAGCGTCCGTACACCGCGTCGCGCAGTTCGCGCGTCACCTGGCCGTTCATGCCTTCGAAGGCGGTGTTGGTCAGCAGCACCACGGTCAGCCCGGCCTTGGGATCGACGAACCAGTTGTGCCCATAGACCCCGCCCCAGGCCAGCGTGCCGACGCCTTGCGGGGTCTTGGCCACCGCCGGATCGTCGAGCACGGCCCAGCCGTAGCCGAAGCCCCAGCCGGGCCCTTGGGTCGCGGCCTTGATCCCGGCCTGGTCGGTGGTCATCAGTTTCACGCTGGCCGGCTCGAGCACCGGTCCGCCACCGGTGCGCACGGCCTCCAGCAGGGCCAGCACGTCGCCGGCTGTGCCGACCATGCCCGCCCCGCCCGAGGGGAAGGCGGCCGGGTCGGTCGCGCGGCTGGGGGCCATGCGCACGGCGGTGGCGCCCAGCGAGACGTCCTGGTTGTCGGTGATGCGGGCCGGGGCCGGGCTGGCGTTGGCGTAGGGCGTGGCCAGGCGGGCCGGGTCCCTGGCCTGGAAGCCGGCGTCCTTCAGGCCCAGCGGCCCGGTCACGGTGCGGGCCACCACGTCGGGCAGCGGATGGCCGTCGGCCTTCTCGGCCACCAGCCCCAGCACGTCGATGGCCAGCGAATAGCGCCAGGCGCTGCCCGGCGCGAAGGCCAGCGGCCCCTTGCCGATCCGGGCGACGTTCTCGTCCAGGCTCAGGCCCGAGATGTCGAGCCCGTCCGAGACGCCCAGCTTGTGGTACGGGTGCTGCGCCGTCTCCGACAGGCCGTAGGTCAGGCCGGCCGTATGGTCGAGCAGCTGGCCGATGGTGATGGTCGGCGTGGAGCCGTCGGCCAGGGCCGGCTTGAAGTCGGGCAACCATTTGGTCACCGGATCGGCCAGAGACAGCTTGCCCTCCTCGACCAGCCGCATGATCGCCACGCTGACGAACGGCTTGCTGACCGAGGCCAGGCGGAACACCGCGTCCTCGCGCATCGGGGCGGCGGCCTCGCGGTCGGCCAGGCCCACGGCCCGGTGGTAGACGAGCTTGCCGTCGCGGGCGACCAGGGCCACCGCGCCGACCAGCCGCTGGTCGGCCACGGCGCGGTCGAGCACGGCGTCGATGCGGGCGGCCAAGGCGGCGTCCTGGGTCTGCGCGACCACCGCCGGCTTGCCCACGGCCTGGGCCTGAACCATCGCCGGCGCGCCCGCCAGCACCGCCCAAATCGCCAGGGGGGCCGCAACGCCCGCAAGCCATCGACGCATTTCGCTGCTCCCTCGCCGCCGGACGCCCGGCCTTCCTACGGAGTGGGATGCGGCCGCGCCTTGCGCAAGTCCAGGCGCGCGAGTTTCCCACAGGCTTGCGGCCCGATGTTGCAAACTGGAAGTCGCCCCGGCCCAATCCGCCGCCGCGCGGCCTTGCTTGCGCCACGCCCGACGATCAAGTTGAGCTTCGACATCTTCCGTAATCGATCGGTAGCCATGATATCCGTCTCGCGCCTGGCGCTCGTCGTCTCCGCCGGCCTGGCGCTCACCGCCTGCTCCACCCTGCCTTCAGTTCTGCCCGGTTCGAGCAAGAAGGCCGACGCCCCGACCGCAGCCGCCGCCCCGGCTGCGCCCGCGCCGCCGGTCGCCCCGGTGAAGACCTCGGGCCCGCAGTTCTCCGACCTCAAGCCCGGCCAGTGGCCGCACGAGATCTCCGACGTCGCCGTCGATCCGGCCATCCGCTTCGGCGTGCTGCCCAACGGCATGCGCTACGCCCTGCGCAAGAACGCCACGCCGCCGGGCCAGGCCGCGCTGCGGCTGTGGTTCGACGCCGGCTCGCTGATGGAGGCCGACGACCAGCAGGGCCTGGCCCACTTCCTCGAGCACATGGCGTTCAATGGCTCGAAAAACGTGCCCGAAGGCGAGATGGTCAAGATCCTCGAGCGCCGGGGCCTGGCCTTCGGCGCCGACACCAACGCCTCGACCAGCTTCGACGAGACGACCTACACCCTCGACCTGCCCAAGACCGACGACGGCACGGTCGACGACGCCATGATGCTGCTGCGCGAAGCGGCCGGCGAGCTGACCATCGACCCCGCCGCCGTCGACCGCGAGCGCGGCGTGGTGCTGTCGGAGGAGCGCACCCGCGACACCCCCGGCTACCGCGTCTTCAAGCAGGGCTTCGCCTTCAACCTGCAAGGCCAGCGTCCGCCCGAGCGCCTGCCGATCGGCACGACCGACGTGATCTCCACCGCCCCGGCCCAGCGCATCCGCGACTTCTACCAGGCCTGGTACCGTCCCGAGAACGCGGTGTTCGTGGCCGTCGGCGACTTCGACCTCGACGCCATGGAGGCCAAGATCAAGGCCCGCTTCGGCGACTGGAAAGCCGTGGGCGAGCCGGGCGCGCGTCCCGACCTCGGCGCGGTGGCTCAGCGCGGCCTGACCGCCAAGGTCATCGTCGAGCCGGGCTCGGGCGAGTCGGTGCAGATCGGCTGGGCGCAAGCCGCCGACCAGCGCATCGAGACCAAGGCCACCGACCGCGAATACATGCTGGAATCCCTGGGCATGGCGGTGCTGAACCGCCGCCTGCGCGCCCTGGCCCGCGGCGAGACCCCGCCGTTCATCTCGGCCGGCGCCCTGCGCAACGACCAGTACCATGCCGTCCAGATCAACGGCCTGTTCGCCCAGGTGAAGCCGGGCGACTGGAAGACCGCCCTGCAGGTGCTCGACCAGGAACAGCGCCGCCTCGTGCAGTTCGGCGTGCGCCAGGACGAGCTCGACCGCGAGATCACCGCCATGCGCGCCGGCTACCAGGCCGCCGCCGCCGGCGAGGCCACCCAGCGCACCCCGGCCCTGGCCGGCGCCATCGTCGGCAGCCTGGGCGACCGCGAGGTGGTGACCAGCCCCTCGCAGAACCTCGCCGGCTTCGACGCCATCACCAAGGATCTCAAGGCCGACGCCGTCTCGGCCGCCGTGCGCGCGCTGTTCGCCGGCCAGGGTCCGCTGATCGTGCTGCCGACCCCCACCGCCATCGAGGGCGGCGAGGCCACAGTCACCGCCGCCTATACGGATTCGACCAAGACCCCGGTCACCCCGCCGGCCGCCCCGGTGGCCACGGCCTGGCCCTATGCGGTGTTCGGCCCGACCGGAAAACCGGTGGAGCAGAAGGACGTCGCCGACCTCGACACCGTCTTCGTCCGCTTCGAGAACGGCGTGCGCCTGACGGTCAAGCCGACCAAGTTCCGCGACGACCAGATCCTGGTGAAGGCCCGCATCGGCAACGGCCTGCTCGACCTGTCGAAGGCCGGCCAGAGCCCGCTGTGGTCGGCCTCGTCGATGATCGAGGGCGGTCTCAAGCAGATCACCGCCCAGGACATGGAACAGGTGCTGACCGGCAAGGTCTGGAACGCCGGCCTCGGCGTCGAGGACGACGCCTTCGTGCTCAGCGGCCGCACCCGTCCCGAGGATCTCTCGACCGAGCTGCAGGTGCTGGCGGCCTACGCCTCCGACGCCGGCTGGCGGTCCGAGGCCTTCAACCGCATCAAGACCTATTACGGCACGATCCACGACCAGCTGGAGCGCACCAACAGCGGCGTCGTCGGCCGTGATCTCGCCGGGCTGATGCACCCGAACGACGGCCGCTGGGCCTTCCCCAGCCGCCAGGACATCGCCGCCGGCTCGATCGACCAGTTGAAGGCCGCCGTCGGCCAGCCCCTGTCGACCGGCCAGATCGAGGTCGTGGTCGTGGGCGACACCACGGTCGAGAAGGCGGTCGCCGCCGTGGCCGAGACCTTCGGCGCCCTGCCCGTCCGCAGCGGCGCGGCCGCGCCCGCCGAGGCCAAGCAGATCGGCTTCCCCGCCCCGTCCAGGACCCCGGTGATCCGCACCCACAAGGGCCGCGCCGACCAGGGCCTGCTGTTCATGGCCTGGAAGACCGACGACCTGTTCAGCGACCTGCAGCGCTCGCGCAACATCCAGGTCCTGGCCTCGGTGATGCAGCTGCGGCTGGTCGACGAGCTGCGCGAGAAGCAGGGCGCGACCTATTCGCCCTCGGTCTCGGCCACGGCCAACGCCACCTTCCCCGGCTGGGGGTATCTTGGCCTGTCGGTCGAGGTGCCGCCGGAAAAGCTCGACCAGGTGGTGGCCAGCGTCCGCAAGATCGCCGCCGACCTGCGCGACAAGCCGGTCACCGCCGACGAGCTGGAACGCGCAAAGCTGCCGCGCATCGACCAGCTGGAAAAGGCCCGCGAGACCAACGAGTACTGGCTGGGCGCGCTCTCGGGCGCCCAGACCGACCCGCGCCTGCTCGACGCCACCCGCTCGGTGATCGCGGGCCTGCAACGCGTCTCCGCCGCCGACGTCCAGAAAGCCGCCCGCGCCTTCCTGTCCGACGACAAGAGCTGGACCTTCGAGGTCAAGCCGGAGAAGTGATCCTCCCCCTCTGGGGGAGGTGGCCCGGAGGGCCGGAGGGGGGCCGTTTTCAGCTTCC
>NZ_QHJY01000060.1 GCF_003185805.1 Caulobacter sp. D5 | reverse complement strand
CCGAGGCGGCGGCCGGGGCCGGGACCTGCAGCGCGCCGACGGTCAGGGCGACGCCGCCGGCCAGGCCGGCCAGGGCGAAGCCGAAGGCGACCAGCGGGGTCTTGCCGGCGAAGCGGCGGGTCTCGCCCAGGCCGTAGGCCCAGGCGGCGAAGGCGACCAGCACGGCGGCGGCCAGCAGCAGGGCCAGGGCGATCCCGCCAGCCTGCTGGCTGAACACCCAGACCAGCCAGGCGGCCGCGCCGTACATCGGGAAGGCCAGGGCGTGCTTGAGCACGTCCATCCACGGACCGGGCCGGGGCAGCTTGCGCAGCAGGCCCGGAACGAAGGCCAGGATCACGAAGGGCGCGGCGAAACCGAGCGCCAGGGCCAGGAACACCAGCAGGGCGAAGGCCGGCGGCTGGGTCAAGGCGAAGCCGAGGGCCCCGGCCATGAACGGCGCGGTGCAGGGGGCGGCGACGATCACCGCCAGGGCGCCGGTCAGGAAGGCGCCGGCCAGGCCCGAACCGCCCGAGACGCGGCCAGCCGCCCCTTGCGCGGCGGCGCCGACCTCGAACACGCCCGACAGGTTCAGGGCGACCAGCAGCATCAGCAGCGACAGCACCGCCACCACGGCCGGCGATTGCAGCTGGAAGCCCCAGCCCACCGCCTCGCCGCCGGCCCGGACGGCGATCAGCAGCCCGGCCAGCGCCAGGAAGGTCGCCACCACGCCGCCCAGGAAAGCCAGGCCCTGCACGCGGGTCTTGCCGGCGTCGTGGGCGTGGGCGGCGAGGCTGGCGGCCTTCATCGACAGCACCGGGAAGACGCAGGGCATCAGGTTGAGGATCAGGCCGCCGAGAAAGGCGAAAAGCAGGGCGACCGGCAGGCCGCCCGCGAGGCCGGAAACGGCCGTGTCGCCGCCGGCCTGCGAAGAACCGCCGGTCGAGCCGGCGCCGGCCGCGGGCAGAGAGCCTAGCCCTACGGAGCCCGGAAGGGGCGCCCCTTCGACGGCGGTGATCTCGTAGGAGCCGCCCTTGGTGGCCACGACGCCGACCAGTTCCTTCACCGGCTCGGTGGCCTCGGGGCCGAAGGCGAAGCCGGGAGCCAGGGTCAGGGTCAGGCCGTCCGGCCCGCGCTCGATGGCCTGGGGCGCGGCGTGGTCGATGACCTGGCCGGAATAGGGAAAGAAGTAGGCGCCCTCGAAATCGCCGCCCTTCAGGGCGGCCCCGGTGACCGACAGCTTCACGGCCTGGCCGTCGCGGGTCCACACGGCCTTGAGGCCGGCGGGCTTGGGAGCCTTGGCCAGCACGGTCGCGACCACCTCGCCCCATTTGGGATCGGGCTTGGCCGGGCCGGCGACCACCGGCAACGTCAGGGTGACCACCGCGTCCTCGGGAACGCAGATCTCTTCGCAGACCAGGAAGGCGGCGGCGGCCTTCAGGGTGACCGTCTGCCCCGGCTTGGCCGAGGCCGGCACGGTGATCGGCACGGGCAGCAGCACCTCGCCGTTATAGGCGTAGTCCTGCAGCGGCCCGACGCGCACCCGATCCGGGGTCGGCCAGACGATGTCGCCGGCGGTCCAGCCGGCCGGCAGGGTCCAGACGATCTTGGTGGCGTCGCCGGCGTCGCCCGGGTTGCGCCAATAGGTGTGCCAGTGGGTCTGGATCTTCTGGCGCAGGGCCACGAACACCGTCGAGCCCGGCACGGCCGCGGCTTCCTGGGAGACCAGCTCGACCTCCAGGTGGCCGGTCTTGACCACCTCGGCGCGGGCGGGCCCCGCGGCGGCGGCGAAGAGGGCCAGGGGGGCCAGGACGGCGGCGAACAGACGGCGCGACAGCATCGGCGACCTTGCAAAGAAAACTCGCGAAGACACATGGCCCGTGCGCGCGCTCTCGACAACCGTCAAGCCGCCGTGGTCAGGTCGGGGACCGCTTCGAACCAGGGGAATTCATGCCCGCTTCCTTCGACGACATCGAGATCGGCCAGGTCGTGACCCTGGGAACCACGGTGGTGGACGAGCGGGCCCTGGCGACCTTCATCGCCGCCTTCCAGCCGGGCTGGGACCTGTCGCTGGGCGCGCCCGACGCCATGGTCTTCGCCATCTGGAGCCGCCTCGACAGCGAGGCCACCGCCGACTGGCCGCAGACCAAGCGGGTGGGCGTCGACGCCCTGCGCTGGCTGCGCAACCCGCCGGCGGGCGAGCTCCTGCGCGGCCGCATGACGGTGATGGGCAAGGACCCGGTCGGCGAGGGCAAGGGCATCGTCATCGCCCAGCAGGACCTGCTCGACGAGGCCGGCAGGCTGGTGTTCTCGTGCCTGACGCGGAGCATTTTCGCCAGGTGATCCCCTCTCCCCTTGCGGGAGAGGGTGGCCCTGCGGAGCAGGGTCGGGTGAGGGGTCGAAAGCCCTATCAGCCGCGACGGCGGACAAGGCTGGGTACGGTATCAGATTTTTGAGAGACCCCTCATCCGTCGGCTAACGCCGACACCTTCTCCCGCAAGGGGAGAAGGAAGCTAGGCCGCCGTCGGGGTCGCGGTCTCGCGGGCCAGCAGCACGTGCACGGCGTCGGCCGAGCGGGCCTGGCGCAGCTGCTCTCGCAGGTCGGGCTGGCGCAGCATGCGCGAGACGCGGGCCAGGGCGCGCAGGTGCTGGGTGTTGGCCTCGGGCGGGGCGAACAGGGCCAGGAACAGATCGACCGGCTTGTCGTCCAGCGCGTCGAAGGCGACCGGGGTTTCCAGGCGGACAAAGACGGCGCGGACGCGGTCCAGGCCCGGCACGCGGGCATGCGGCAGGGCCACGCCCTGGCCAACGCCGGTGGAGCCGGCGGCTTCGCGCTCGATCAGGCCATCCAGCGCGAGGTCGGAATCGACGCCCAGCACGCGGCCGGCGACGTCGGCGATGACGCCGAGCACCTGGCGCTTGTCCTTGGCGCTGACGCGGAGGGTCACAGCCCCCTGGTCAAGAAGATCGCCGATCATCATGGACTTTAACTAGCTCGCTCTATGCCGGCCGCCGAAACACGGCCGCCGCGGTCCCGGAAACGCGCCGGGACCGCTTAGGCTCCAGCTAGCTCAAGGTCGAGCCGTTTCCGTTCAGCGGCTTGGTGCGCTCGGGGTCGATCCAGCCGATATTTCCGTCCGGCCGGCGGTAGACCACCGACAATCCGCCATGGGCGGCGTTCCTAAACACGATTGCCTGGGACTCGGTCAAGTCCAGTTCCATGACAGCCATCGAAACGGTCATCGTCTTGAGGGCGGCCTGGGTTTCGGCGATGACCATGGCTGACGGCGCGCCGGCGGGATGGGCTTCCTCCGTGGCCCAATCTTCCTGGTCGCCGCCCTCCTCGCCGTCGGGCGCGCGCAGCACGTAGAAGGCGGCGTTCTCGGCCTGCTTGGCGGTGGCGGCGATCGAGTGGCTCTTGAGCCGCTGCTTGTACCGCCTTATCCGCGTCTCGATCTTGGCCAGGGCCTGGTCGAACGCCATGTGGGCGTCGCCGCCGGAGCCGTGGCTCAGAAGCTGCTGGCCCGAAGCCAGCTTGACCGAGCAATCGACGCGGAAGGCGTAACCCTCCTTGCTGATCACGACGTCGGCGTCACCGCCGCGGTCGAAATACTTACCGATGCTCAGGGTGATTTCGTCGGCGACTCGCGCTCGCAGAGCCTCACCAACGTCGACATGCTTGCCGGAGATTTGGACTTGCATGCCCTATCAACGCGCCCGTCCGGGGGCGGTGTCAAGCGGGAGCAAAACGGCCTCAGAAGAGTCCCGAAAAGACCCCGATCAGCTTCTTGACGGCGGCCGTCACGACACCTGCACTGACGAAAAGCAGGGCCGTGCTGCCCAGCGCCATCAGATAGCCTAGCAGGGCCAGCAGACCGTCGCGCTGCAGCAGGGCGAGCGCCAGGACGGCCACGGTGGCGCCGGGCGCCAGGTTGCCCAGCGGGATGGGCAGGATCAGCACCAGGGCCAGCAGGGTGCAGACCACGCCGATCAGCCGCTCGCCGCCGGCCGCGAACAGGAAGCCGAGCCTGGGCCGCGTCACCACCTCGAGCCGCCGCAGGACGGGCGTGATCTTGCGGAACAGGCCCCTGAGGTCGTCGCGCTTCAGCGGCTTTTCGGCCAGACCCTCGGGCAGCCAAGGCGCATTGGCGCCCAGGGCGATCTGCGGCGCCAGCAGCAGGATCGGCAGCGACAGCAGGGTCGACGAGCCCGGCGGCAGGGGCAGGCAGTTGAGCAGGCCGAACACCAGCAGCGTCGCCCCGAAGGCCCGGCTGTCGAAGGCGTCCAGCATCTGACCGACGGTCAATACGGGCCGGGGGTCGTCGCCGAACCCCTCGATCACGTCGGACAGTTTCTCCTGGCTCATGCGCGGTCCTGTTTCACCCTTTTCTATAACGCGGGAAGCGGCCGGACCGCTTGCTCGAAAGCGTCACAGGCGGGGAGAAACAGGGTGCGGCGTCGCGTCGCAGGGAACGGAGGACGTGCTCAGCAGGCTTCCTTGATCAGCCGGCGGCGCTCGACCGACGACGGGATGCGCATGGCCTCGCGGTACTTGGCCACGGTGCGGCGGGCGATGTCGACGCCGGCGGCCTTCAGGATCTCGACGATGCGGTCGTCGGAATGGACGTCGGCCTCGCGCCGTTCGGCATCGACCAGGCCCTTGATCTTGTGGCGGACGCTGGCGGCCGAGTGGGCCTCGCCGCCTTCCGACGACTGGATGGCCGAGGTGAAGAAGAACTTCAGCTCGAACACCCCGCGCGGGGTGGCGACGTACTTGTTGGAGGTGACGCGGCTGACCGTGCTCTCGTGCATGCCGATGGCGTCGGCGACGGTCTTCAGGTTCAGCGGGCGCAGGTGCTCGACGCCATAGGCCAAAAAGCCGTCCTGCTGGCGCACGATCTCGCTGGCCACCTTGAGGATGGTCTTGGCCCGCTGGTCGAGGCTTTTGACCAGCCAGTTGGCGCTGGCGAAGCTGTCGGAGACGAAGGTCTTTTCCTGGTCGCTGCGCGCGCCCTTGGAGACGCGGGCGTGGTAGCGCTGATCGACCAGCACGCGCGGCAGGGTGTCGGTGTTCAGCTCGACGTGCCACATGCCGCCCAGGCCTTCGCGGACGTGGACGTCGGGCACCAGGGTCTGGGGCGGATCGCTGTGGAAGGCCGCGCCCGGGCGGGGCGTCAGACCGCGGACCTCGGCGATCATCTCGCGCAGGTCCTCGTCGTCGACGCCGCAGATCTTGCGCAGCGAGACGAGGTCGCGGCGGGCCAGCAGGTCGAGATTGTCGAGCAGGGCGGCGATGGCCGGGTCGTAGCGGTTGGCGTCGCGCAGCTGCAGTTCCAGGCACTCGCGCACGTCGCGGGCGGCCACGCCGCAGGGCTCGAAGCCCTGGACGACCTTCAGCACGCGCTCGATGCGCTCCAGCTCGCAGCCCAGGCGCTCGGCGATCTCCCAGAGATCGGCGCGCAGGTAGCCGCCAGCATCCACGGCGTCGATCAGGATGGCGGCGATGGCCTCGTCGGCGGGCGACAGGCCGGCCAGGACCAGCTGGCCGTTGAGGTGCTCGGAAAGGGTCTCGGGACGGTTCAGGGCGCCTTCGAAATTGTCGTCGCCCTCGAAGCTGCCGCCGCCGCCGGCGCGCGACCAGTCGATCTGGCCGCCGGCGTGCTCGGCGCCGAAGCTCTCGCCGTCGCCGGTGGCGCGCTCGCCGGGGGAGACGTCGTCGCCGGGCGTGTCCAGCTCGCGGTTGGCCGCGGAGTCCGACACGTTTTCCATGCCCAGGTTCTCGACGGCCCGTTCGGGCTCGCCGTCGCGCTCGACCTCGCGCTCGCTGTCGTCGCGTTGCAGCAGCGGATTACGCTCGAGCTCGGCCTCGACGAAGGCGTCGAGCTCGATGTTCGACAGTTGCAGAAGCTTGATGGCCTGCTGCAGCTGCGGCGTGATGACAAGGCCCTGGCCCTGCCGGATGTCGAGTCTTGGGCTGAGCGCCAACGCGCCCTCCTGGCAAATCGAACGAAACTTACGATCGCCATTGAAAGGGCAGTCTGGTTAACGGGGCGCGAACGCCAGCAAATATCGGGCCAGTGCGACCATCCGTCCTCGGAAAAAGAAAAAGGCCTTGCAGAACAAGGCCTTTCTCGAAATCCATGCGGCAGGTCGTCCCGCCTCAATCGTGCCCGAGGCCTTAAACGCGCTCGGCGAAGCTGTCGCCCAGGTAAACCCGGCGCACTTCCGGATTGTCGACGATCTCCTTCGGCGAGCCCTCGAAGAGCACCTCGCCGGCGGCGATGATCGACGCCCGATCCACCATGTCCAGCGTCTCGCGGACGTTGTGGTCGGTGATCAGGATGCCGATGCCGCGGTTCTTGAGATAGTTCACGACCTCGCGGATGTCGGAGATGGCCAGCGGGTCGATGCCGGCGAAGGGCTCGTCGAGCAGCATGAACGACGGCTCGCTGGCCAGGGCCCGGGCGATTTCCACGCGGCGGCGCTCACCGCCCGACAGGGCGACGGCCGGCGACTTGCGGATATGGGTGATCCGCAGCTCTTCCAGGATGCTGGTCACCGTCTCGCGGGCTTTGCGCGCGTTCTTCTCGCGCATCTCGACCACGGCCATGACGTTCTGCTCGACCGTCATGCCGCGGAAGATCGAGGCTTCCTGCGGCAGGTAGCCGACGCCGAGGCGCGCGCGCTGGAACATCGGCTGGGCCGTGATGTCCTCGCCGTCGAGATAGATCGAGCCGTAGTCGGCGGCGATCAGGCCGGTGACCATGTAGAAGGTGGTGGTCTTGCCGGCGCCGTTGGGGCCCAGCAGGCCGACGACCTCGCCGCGCTTGAGGCGCAGGGAGACGTTCTTGACCACGGCCCGGTCGCCGAAGGTCTTGCCGACGCCGTCGACATAGAGACCGTCCTCGGTCGGGCCGCCCCCAAGGGTTTGAAACTGCATTTATACGGCCTCAGGGCTTGGCGGCGGGCTTCTTGGAGTCGCCCGAGGTGCTTGACGACGTGCTGGGATAGACCACCGCGCGCACGCGGTTCTTCTTGCCGGCGCCCTTGGCGCTGGACTCCATGCGCACGTCGTTGGTCTTGGTGTTGACCACCATGCGGTCGCCGCGCGCCACGTCCTGGCCCTGCACGGCCACCACGTTGCCGGTCACCACGATGGTGTCGGAGGAATAGTCGTAGGTCGCCCGGTCGCCGCGCACCACCTGCTTGGGGGTGACGTAGAAGACCTCGCCCTCGGCCTCGACGCGGTCGACGTTGCCGCAACCGTTGCCGCCGTCGCCCTTGGCCTTCTTCTGATTGTAGAGGGTCATCTTGGCGGCGCGCAGGCGCGAGGTCTCCTGCAGCACCTCGACGGCGCCGCGGAAGATGGTCTTGCACTGGCTGGTGATGGTCTCCTGCTCGTCGGCCGAGATGTCGACCGGCGCGCTGGAATTGTTCTGCGCCATGGCCGGGCCGACCGCCAGGCCGCCCAGGAGGCTCGCGGCGAGCCCAGCGGCCGCCATTGCTCGTTTCATCGAACTCGCCCTCATCTGTCGCACCGTCCTCTAGTTTCCGCCGCCGACGCGATCGAGGCGCGTGCGGACTCCACCGCGGAAAACGACGCGGTCGCCCTTGTCATATACGGAATAAGCGTTGGATTTCACCTGTCCTGTAGGACCTTCGCCCTGCAGCACGGATTCACCGGTGATCACGCCGGTCTTGGTGTCGACGAAAGCCTCGTCCGACGCGAAGCGGTAGCCGCCCCCGTCGTCCATGCGCACGTCGCCGCGCAGCACGAGCTTGAGGTTGTCCTCGCGATAGACGCCGCTCTTGGACGTCACCCGGCTGGGCTTGGGCTCGTCGATGCCCAGGGTCAGGGTCGGGTCGTCCAGCAGCACGCGCTTGAGGTCGGCGTCGTCGCGGACCGCCGAGCGGGCCGTGATCAGGAAGGCGCGACCGTCGCTCGACTGGCCGTAGAAGCGCGGGTTGAGCATGCGGATCTGGGCCTGGGGCCTTTCGGGCGCGCGCTCGGCGGCCGTCACCGTCAGCCAGACCACCTGGCCCACGGCCGAGCCGATCAGGGCCAGAATGGCGATGGGCAGGGCGCCGCGCGCGGCCCGGACGAGGCGCGAGCGCCGGCGCCAGCGCCGCAGATCGCGCTTGAAGCCGCTCCTCATCGCCACGTCCGACACCGTCCGGGTCTCCCTTAAGCGTGCGCGAAGATGTCGACGTCTTCCCAACCGGCCAGGTCGAGCGCGGCGCGGTGGGGCAGATAGTCGAAGGCGGCTTGAGCGAGCGCCATGCGGCCCTCGCGCACCAGCATGGTGTTCAAACGCTCGCGCAGGCCATGCAGGTGCAGGACGTCCGAAGCGGCGTAGGCCACCTGCTCGGGGCTCAGCGACGCCGCGCCCCAGTCCGAGCTCTGTTGGGCCTTGGACAGCTCCACGCCCATCAGTTCGCGCGTCACGTCCTTGAGGCCGTGGCGGTCGGTATAGGTGCGGGCGAGCTTGGAAGCGATCTTGGTGCAGTACACAGGCGCCGTCATGACGCCCAGATGCAGCAGGAACATGGCGATGTCGAAGCGGCCGAAGTGGAAGAGCTTCAGCACGGCCGGATCGGTCAGCAACTTCTTCAGGTTCGGCGCGTGATAGGTCGAGCGGTCCAGGCGCACCACGTGGGCGTCGCCGTCGCCGGACGACAGCTGCACCACGCACAGCGGATCGCGCCCGAGGCGCAGGCCCATGGTTTCCGAATCGATGGCGATCGCCGTCGCCCCGGCGAACACGCCGTCGGGCAGGTCGCCTTCATGAACAAAGCTGGCCAAGTGTCTTTCGTCTCCACGCGTCGGCGTCGTCGCGAACGGCGCCGCTCCGACGCCTTATAGTGGGACGTCGGCGATGCACGCCAGATGAACCGAATATCTATTGCATGGAAAGCTTGGAACCACCCCGCTCCTCGCATCTGCGAGGGTTGGTAAGGGGTGGTGCCCAGGAGAGGACTCGAACCTCCACGACCTTTCGGTCACTGGCACCTGAAGCCAGCGCGTCTACCAATTCCGCCACCTGGGCCCGCGGCGCAACCCGTTGGGCCGCTGCGAGGGCCGGACGTTTATGCAAAGGTTCTGACGGCGTCAATCGCATTTCTCACTTTTCTTGCGAACATCCCCAGGCTCGTCTAATCCCCCCTTCATCGCAGCGACGAGGAATGAAGATGCAGGGTCTGGTCACGGTGTTCGGCGGCTCGGGCTTCGTAGGAAGCCAGGTGGTGCGCGCCCTCGCCAAGGCGGGCTATCGCGTACGCGTAGCCGTGCGTCAGCCCAATCTGGCCTATCGCATGCGCATGCTGGGCGATGTCGGTCAGATCGAGGTCTTCCAGGCCAATGTGCGCAACGAGGCCTCGGTGGCCCGCGCGCTGGACGGCGCCGAGGCGGCCGTGAACCTGGTGGGCGTGCTTTGGGAAAGCGGCCGCCAGCAGTTCCAGTCGCTGCACGCCATGGGCGCCAAGATCGTGGCCGAGCAGGCCGCGGCCGCCGGCGTCAAGCGCCTGGTGCAGGTCTCGGCCATCGGCGCCAACGCCGGGTCGGGCAGCAAGTACGCCCGCACCAAGGCCGAGGGCGAAGCCGCCGTCCGCGCCGCCTTCCCGACCGCCACCATCGTGCGCCCGTCGGTGGTGTTCGGCCCCGAGGACAAGTTCTTCAACAAGTTCGGCCAGCTGGCCGCCCTGGCGCCCGCCCTGCCGCTGGTCGGCGGCGGCCACACCAAGTTCCAGCCGGTGTTCGTCGGCGACGTCGCCGCCGCGATCGCCAAGATCATCGCCACGCCGGGCGCGGCGGGCCAGACCTTCGAGCTGGGCGGCCCGACCGTCTACAGCTTCAAGGAACTGCTGGAGTTCGTGCTGACCGAAACCGGCCGCGCCCGCGTGCTGGCGCCCCTGCCCTGGCCGCTGGCCGGCGTCGTGGGCAAGCTGGGCGACATCCAGGCCTCGCTGCTGCCGCTGGCCCCGCCGCTGACCACCGACCAGGTGGCGCTGCTGAAGGCTGGCGACAATGTCGTCACGCCGGGCGCCAAGGGCCTGGCCGACCTGGGCGTCGCCCCCACCGCCGTCGAGGCCGTGGTTCCGTCCTACCTCTACCGCTACCGCAAGGGCGGCCAGTACGCCCCAACCCCGGCCGGCGCGTTCTAATCCTGATCCCTCTCCCCTTGCGGGAGAGGGTGGCCTCCCGGAGGGAGGTCGGGTGAGGGGTCGCACCTACAGAAACGCCGCGACAGCTGATCGGCTGTCGCGGCGTTTTGCGTTTGAGAGACCCCTCATCCGTCGGCTATCGCCGACACCTTC
>NZ_QHJY01000496.1 GCF_003185805.1 Caulobacter sp. D5 | reverse complement strand
CCGCCCGGCGCGTCGAGGGCCGCAAGACCCCGCTTGGCCGCGGCGTTGTTGGGATCGGCCGCCAGGGCGCGCTTGTAGGCGTCGGCCGCCAGATCCTTGCGGCCCTTCTGGCTCCAGAAGTCGCCCTGGCGCACCAGGGCGCCGACCGCCGCGCTTCCCCCCTGGGCCTGCGCCTGGGCGACCGGCGCCGTCCCGCCCGCCAGCAGGATGGCGGCCAGGGCGGCTTCCACGGACATGCGACGCAGGGACTTCACTTGGCGCTACCTTCGAGACGGCGTCGCGCGATGGCCTTCAGCGCGACGATGAGCGGGAACGACAGGGCCAGGCCGACGCCGAAGATCGACAGCGCCAGCAGCAGCGGCCGCTGGCTCAGCCACCACATGCCGTAGACCCACCAGGGCAGGTCGCCGGTGTGGAACAGCTTGCCGACCTGGAAGCTGGAGAAGCCCTCCTCGGTGACGATGGCCAGGTCGCCCTGGATGCGGGCGTTCTGGGCCGGGTCGTCGAGACGGGCCACCACCGCCGGCAGGCGGGTCGGATCGCTGGCCAGCACGGCCACCACCGCCCGGCCGCGATCGAAGGGCGAGCGGAAGCTGACCAGGCCCTCGAAGCCCTCGCCGGCCACCAGCAGGTCGTCGGCGTGGTCGCGGCCGGCCGAGGCCTCGCCGTCGGCCATCAGGAACAGGCGCTCGATCGGCGCCGCCAGCTTCAGCCGCAGCCGGTCGTCCTCGAAGCGCACCGGCGCGCCGGCGAACAGCGCCCCGAACCGGCGGACCATGTCGGGACGGCCGATCAGCAGCACGTCGCGGCCCTTCAGAGCGGCCCCGTCGGCGTCGCGCGCGATCGCCACCCGGGTGACCGGGGCGCCGGTGACGTCGCCGAACCGGCCCATCAGCGCCAGATAGGCCTCGATGTCGGCCGCTCCGGGGTTGGCGTCGAGCACGACGGTGGTCTTGTCGAGGTCGGCGTTGCGGGTGAACGGGAAGCCGGCGCTGGCGAAGAAGGCCAGGTTCGGCAGGGCCGCGAAGTGGCGGCCGCCGCTGAGGTCGATCGTGGTGTCCGGATCGATCCCGCTGTGCACGTTGGTCGGCAACTGGCCCTGGCAGGCCCCGGTCTTGTTGCTCTTGATGTCGAAATAGAACTGCAGCTGGCTGGCGCCGAACAGCAGGTAGGGCGGCAGGTCCAGGCTGTGCTCGTTGCGGGCGAAGCGGTTGAACAGGCCCCGCACCTCGGCGGTGCGGTCCTGGGCGCTGAGCCGATAGGAGCGCAGGTACTGGCCGTTCAGCGACACGTCCAGGCGCGACTGCTCGCGGTCGAACCACGGCCCCTTCGGATAGCGGTAGCGCACGCGCAGCGGCGCGCCCTGCACCGGCCACAGGAAGAGGTCGGGCGCGACGCGGAACGGCACGGACACCGGGGCCGGCGACAGACCCGGCGCCTGCAAGAGCTGGGCGTCGACCAGCTCGCCCAGGCGGACCGGACGGTCCATGCGCAGCCAGCGCGGGGCGTCATAGGCCGCGCGCGGGGCGATCAGGGCGGTGTCGATCTGGGCCATGGCGCCGTTCAGCCCGCCCTGCGAGATGCTGAGCGCCAGGGCCGCGCGGCGGATCTCGGAGGTGTCGCGACCGATCACCAGCAGCAGGCGGTGGTCGGGGGCCTGGGGGTTGGCGACCACGGCCAGGGTCGGACCGTTCACCTGCGGCAGGGTCAGGCCGCCGATCGTCTGGCCCGACTGGCCAAACACCACGCCCTCGCCCTGCGGCAGGGCGCCGATCAGGGTCGGGAAGGCAAAGCCGCGATAGCTGGCCCGCATGCCGAAATAGGAGGCCGCCGCCCCCGCCCCGCGCAGCACGGCGTCAGAGGGGGTCTCGGCGAACACGAACGGCAGCACCAGCTTGCCGCCGCCCTTGTCGAAGAACGGGCCGGGCAGCATCGACAGGTCCGGGCTCGCCGGCAGGCGCGAGACCGTCAGCTCCAGGCGCGAGCGCTGGTTGCTGAGCGTCATCCACAGCGACGAGTGCTGCGGATCCTCGCAGGCGCGGGTGTAGTGGCCGATGAAGCGGAGGTTCAGGTTGTTGTCGCGCAGGAACAGGGCCGGGTCGATCGGGATCGACCACTCGGTTCCGGCCGCCCGGTCGGGGGTCAGCATGACCGCGCCGGCCGGCTCGCCGTTCAGGGTCACGGCCAGCTGCGACAGGTCGCCCAGCAGCGACGGCGAATAGGCGCCCGAGACGACGAGACGGGCGGCGGTGACCACCTCGTCGCGGCGCAGGGTGAAGTCGACGCCGGCCTCGCCCTGCACGCCGCGCAGGCGCAGGGACTGGCCAAAGCCCAGGTCCTTGAGGGTCAGCA
>NZ_QHJY01000495.1 GCF_003185805.1 Caulobacter sp. D5 | reverse complement strand
GGGTCGCCCCGCCAGGCGACGGGCCAGGCGCGCCGCGCGCGGCCCCACGCTCCCCGGCGCGCCGATGCTCGTCAGCAGCCTGGCCTGGGCGCCCAGCCGTTCGCGATCGGCCCGGGCGTTCATGCGGCTGGGCCCGTCGGTTCAGCCAGGGTCCGCAGCTTGCGACGTGGCCTGAAGCGGCTGGTGCGGCTGACGACATAGGCCCCCACCCCGCCGATCGCCGCCAGTATGGCGATGGCCGGCATGGTGAAGCTCTTGATCGGCGAGACAGGGGCGGCGGCCATCACCGGCTTGGCCGGGAACATCACCACCGTCACCTTGTCGTAGGGCAGGCCCTCGATGGAGTTGGTGACCAGGGCCTTGATCGACCCCACCTGGCCCGACAGATCGACGTCGGGGTTGTGGCGGATGAACACCGAGGCCGAGGACGGCTTCTGCTGCTCGGCCAACGGGTCGGCTTCGGGCACGGCGATGTGCACCCTCGCCTGCACCACGCCGTCGATCGACGAGATGGTCTGGCTGAGCTCCTGGCTCAGGCCGTACATCAGCCGCGCGCGCTGCTCCATCGGCGAGGAGACGAAGCCCTCCTTCTTGAACACCTCGCCCAGGCTCTCGAACTTGTCGCGCGGATAGCCCTGGTCGTGCAGCACGGCCACGGCCGAGGAGAACTGCTCGGCCCGGGTCTTCAGCGCCCAGACCTTGCCGTCCTTGCTGCTCTTCGAAGCCGAGACGTTGGCGTTCTGGAGCACGGCGACCATCTCGTTGGCCTCGCGCTCGGAAAGCCCGCCGTAGAGCTCCTTCTCCGCGCAGGCGGTGAGGCCCAGGGCCGTGGCGACCAGCAGCGCCGGCAGGATCTTGCGCATCGTCGCCTCCCTAGGACTGCTGCCGGAAGAGCTGCTGCAGGCCGTCGGACGTGCGGTTGGCGATGTTCGAGGTCAGTTGGCAGTTGAACATGAACTCGTGGCACTGGACGGTCAGGCCGATCATCTCGCCGGGCGTGATCGCCGCGCCCTTGGCCTCGGCCGCCTTGGCGTGGGCGGCCAGGTTCGAGGCCTGGCCGTTGACGAACTCCAGCTGGTTGAAGATCCCCTTCATGGCCGGGGCCAGGGCTTCGGGACCGGACAGGCCGGACACACCCGACGCGCCGGCCGTGTGCAGGGCGTTCTGGAACTGGACGGCGTCGGTCAGGCTGGCGCCGTAGCCGACCTGCGCGACCTGGGGCGATGCTTCCTGGGGGACGGCCAGGGCGGCCGCCGATACGGGGTCGAAGGACATGGGCGTCCTCTCCGCTGAAGAGGCCGCTTAGTTCTTGCGGGCCATGGTTTCGAGGGCGCGGCCGACGCTGTCGACCGAGGTGCTTTCCGAATTGGCCATGAAGTTCATGCGCAGGCTCTCGGCCGTCAGCATGGCCATGACCGAGGGCTTGTCGTCGCCGCCCGTGCCGACCTGGTCGGACAGCTCGGTGATGCGCACGGCCTGGGAGTCGAGCACCTGGCCCCAGGCGTGGGCCATGGCCTCGAACCAGCTGCCCGGACGGTTCTTGGTGTTGGAGCCCTGGAGGCCGGAGGCCACGGACATGGTCGCGTAGTTCGAAACAGAGTCGGTCATCGTCGCTTCTCCTTGGATTTGTTGGGGTTGCTTCGCTCGCTCTCAGAACATCAGGCGGGTGGTCTCGCCGCCCTTCTCGACCAGCACGGCCTGGCTCTCGACGCCGATGATGCGGTCGCCCGTGGGCAGCATCGAGCCGGCGAAGTAGCGGGCGCCGTCGGCGGTGGCGACGTAGCCGGCCTCGCCGCCGACCACCGCCACCACGCGCTTGCCGGGACCCTGGTCGAACACCTGGCCCAGGCGGTCGCCGCCGGCGGCCCGTTCCACGTCGAGGGCGCGCAGGCCCTTGACGTCGTGCAGGGCGATCTTCTCGACCTTGTCCACGTCCTGGGCCGGACCGGTGACCTGCACCTGCACGCGGGCCAGGCCGTTGGGACGGGCGGTAGCGGCCAGGCCGTTGGCCTGGAAGACGTCCTCGACGTTCTGGGCCAGGCTCTCGCTGGTCACGACCTCGACCCTGGCCGGCAGCTCGCGGCTGCTGACCAGGCGGGTCAGGCGGGCCTTCTCGGCGTCGCGGTTCAGCACGCCGGCGATGACCAGCTTGCCGTTCTCCTCGGGCCGCACGGCCAGGGCGCCGTAGCCCTCCTGGCGCAGCAGGGCGTGGAGCTTGGAGGGGCTGGCCTCCTGGCCGCCGAAATGGGGCACGTTGGCGACGGCGTAGGTGACGCAGGCCAGGGCCGCGCCGAACACCAGCACCGGCACCAGGTGCGGCGTGGCGCCGACGACCCGCACGCCGCGATCCAGCGTACGCCGCAGCAGGCTGCGGCCGTCCTCGAACAGGCCGCCCTCCTCTTCCTCGGCTGGCGTGGCCTCGGCGGGCGCGGCGGCGTTCAGCAGGCGCTCGGCCTCGCGCCAGCGGGGGCTTTCCTCGACCCCCAGGGCCAGGGCGTTGTCGCCGACGATCAGCGGCACATAGCAGGGCAGGACGGCGCGGGCCGGCGCCTCCAGCCGATGGCCGAGCATCTCGACCTGGCCCGACAGCACCTCGATGTCGGCGGCCTCCTCGCCGGCGACGAGCCGCACGCGGATGCCCTTGGCGCTGGCGTCGCGCAGGACGATGTCGGCGTCGAAACCGTGGCCGAGCTCGGCGGCCTCGCCCGGCGGCATCGGCAACAGGGCGCCGGCGACGCGGCCGGACAGCACCTTGAGGACGAGGGTCGCGGCATGGACCTTCGCCAGTTCTTCCGTCGTGTCTTCGGGCGGCAGGGCTTGATGGG
>NZ_QHJY01000494.1 GCF_003185805.1 Caulobacter sp. D5 | reverse complement strand
CGACGGCCTGCCTCGGCTATATCTACATCGCCACCGCCGGCGAGGTGGACCGCCGCGCCGCCGCCGACGCCGCCGCCGCCGCCCAGGCTCTGGGCGAAGATGCCGCGGGAGTCGTCGCCGCGGGTGGTCAGATCGCCCTCGGCCGTGACCGTGACGTCGCCGCCCTCCGCGCCGAGGCCGCCATCGAGGCCGACGCTGAGCGAACCGCCGAAGGACTCGGCGTTGTCGCCCTGGCCGCGCGTGCCGGTGACGCTGACCGTGGTGGCGCTGGAGGCGCCGCCGCCGCCGCCCACCGACTGGGCGAAGATCGCCGAGGACTCGTTCCCCGTCGTGTCGATCGTGCCCTTCGAGGCCACGTCGACCTTGCCGCCGACGCCGCCCGAGCCGCCCAGGCGGCCGATGGTGATGTTGATCTCGTTGCGGTTCAGCGGGCCCATGGCCATGTCGAGGCCGGTGTTGCCGCCGCCGCCGCCGATCGACTGGGCGCGCAGGCCCACCGAGTCGTCGCCCAGGGTGACGATCGTGCCGACATGGTCGACCGTGACGTCGCCGCCGTCGCCGGCCGCGCCGGTGGCGCCGCCGATGGCCATGTTCAGGGCGTTGGCGTCCTTGAGCACGCCCGCGCCGATGTTGAAATTGCCCGAGCCGCCGCCGCCGCCGACCGACTGGGCCATCAGGCCGTCGCTGTGGGCGCCGTCGGTGACGATATTGCCGTTGTGGGTGACGTCGACCGTGTCGCCCGAACCCGCGCCGGCCCCGTCGCCGCCGATGGTGATGATCGCCGCGATCGGGTTCTCGGCCTTGTTGGCCACGGTGGCGGCGATGGTGAAGTTCATCCCCGCCGTGCCGCCGCCGCCGCCGATGCTCTGGGCGATCAGGCCGTCGGAATCGTCGCCGAAGGTGCGGATCAGGTGCGGATCGGCCGAGCCGTCGTCGGCGTAGCCGCGCACGACCGTGACCGCCCCGGCGTTGCCGCCCGAACCACCCGAACCGCCGACCCCGACCGCGATCGGGTTGCCGAAGGGGGCGATGGCGCCGGTGGCGCTGATGCCGCCCACGCCGCCGCCGCCGCCGATCGACTGCACCAGCACGCCCTTGGCGCCGCCGGTGAAGGTCACGGCTTCCAGGCGATCCTCGCCGGCGGCCGGATTGGCCTTCAGCTGGCCATTGACGATGACGTCGCCGACGCTGGTCAGCGAGACGTCGCCCGCGTCGGCGCCGGTCCCGCCGTCGCCGCCGATGCCGACCGCGACCGAGTAGCCGTTCGACGACGAGGTCGATTTGCCCAGATTGACGTCGGCCGCGACGTTGAGGCCGCCCGAGCCGCCGCCGCCGGCGACGCTCTGCACCAGGACGCCGATGGCGTCGACGCCCTCGACCCAGACCTGGCCGTCCTGGGCGACGGTGACGTCGCCGCTGGCGTTGCCGGCGCCGCCGAAGCCGCCCAGGCCGAACACCACCGAGGGCTCCGAGCCCGAGGTGTTGGCGCTGATCCCGCCGGAGATGTTGACGCCGCCCGCGCCGCCGCCGCCGCCGATCGACTGAACCATCAGGCCGCGCGACCGGTCCCCGGCCGCGAACAGGTTGGCGGTGACGTCGGCCGTGACGTCCTTGCCCAAACCGCCGTCGCCGCCGAAGCCGCCGATGCCGACGGTCAGCTGGCCGTCCAGCGCGACGCCGCCGGAGACGTTGATGGCCCCCGCGCCGCCGCCGCCGCCGATCGATTGCGCCACCGCGGCGTAGCGGTCGTCTCCCACGGCGGTGACCTGCACGTAGTCGGCGCTCGGACCGGCGATGGTCAGGTCGACCTTGCCGGCGTCGCCGCCCGCGCCGCCGAAGCCGCCGACGCCCAGCGAGATCGCCCGGCTGGCCGAGGACCCGCCCGGGGTGGTCAGCGACAATTGGCCGGTGACGTTGAGGCCGCCCGAGCCGCCGCCGCCGCCCACGCTCTGGGCCACGACGCCGTTGGAGCCGTTGAGGCGCGTGCGGTCGGCCGGAATGGTGAATTCCAGCCCGAACAGCGGGATTTCGATCGTCAGTTCGGGCGTGGTGATGTCGGATTCCAGGCCCTGGGCCCAGACATTGCCCGTGACGCTGGCCGTGACGTCGCCGGCGTCGCCGCCGTCGCCGCCGAAGCCGCCCAGGCCGAAGCCGAAGCCGAAGCTGCCGGCCGTGCCCTTGGTGGTGGCAGACAAGCCGCCGGAGACATTGATCCCGCCCTGGCCGCCGCCGCCGGCGATGCTCTGGGCGATGACGCCGTCGGAATTGGCGCCATCGGTAATGGTGTCGCCGACGCGGGTCAGGGTCACAGCGCCGGAATCGCCGCCCGAACCGCCGAAGCCGCCGATGCCGACCGAGCCCGTACCGGCCGTGCCGGCGCTGACCGCGACCGCGCCCGAGACGTTGAGGCCGCCCGAACCGCCGCCGCCGCCGATCGACTGGGCCACGACGCCGTCGGCCTCGTCGCCCGAGGTCTGGTAGCGGCCGGTGACCGCACCAGTGACGGCCTTTGCGTCGCCGCCGCCGCCGCCGAAGCCGCCGACGCCCAGACCGATGGAGACCGCCGCGTTGCTGCTGGCCGACAAAGCGACCGAGCCGGTGACGTTCATGCCGCCGTTGCCGCCGCCGCCGCCCAGGCTCTGCAGCATAGCGCCGAACGAGTTGTCGCCGACCGTGGTGACGTCGCCGGTCAGCACGCCATCGACCGTGCTGGCGTCGCCGCCGCCGCCGCCGAAGCCGCCGAGGCCAAAGCCGATCGCGCCGTTGGTCCCGGCCGAGGCGCTGACCGCGCCGGTGATGTTGAAACCGCCCGAACCGCCCGAGCCGCCGACGCTTTGCAGCAGCGCGCCGTGGGCGTCGGCGCCCTTGGTGCTGATGTCGCCGGTCAGGGTCGCGTTCACGAGACCAGCGTCGCCGCCGTCGCCGCCGAAGCCGCCGACCCCGACGCCCAGCGTCCCCGTGCCGCCGCCGCTGGCGGCCAGGCTGACGCCGCCGGTGATATTGAAGCCGCCCGAGCCGCCGCCGCCGCCCAGGCTCTGGTAGCTGGCCCCGAAGGCGCGGTCGCCCTCGGTCACGATGTCGCCCGTGACGCCGCCGGTGACGTCGCCGGCGTTCCCGCCCGCGCCGCCGTAGCCGCCCACGCCGACCAGGATCTTGCCGGCCACGCTC
>NZ_QHJY01000493.1 GCF_003185805.1 Caulobacter sp. D5 | reverse complement strand
CGCCGTGCGCCTGCGCCCGGAACTGGCCGGCGCCTCGGCCAGCATCGAGGTCGGCGTGCGCGCCTCGACGCCGGACGGCCTGCCGCTGGTCGGGGAAAGCCGGACGGCGGGCGTGATCCTGGCGGCGGGCGCGCGTCGTAACGGCTGGCTGCTCGCTCCGCTTGTGGCCGACATGGTCGCGGCGTATCTGACGGGCGCCGATCCCGGAGAGGACGCGGCCGCCTTCGACCCACGGCGTTTCGAAGGCTAGAAAAAGAACGACAGAGCGCAGGGAAGGGACGACATGGCCGGTTTCTGGCTGACCGAAGAGCAGGAAGCGATCCGCGAAGGCGTGGCCAAGGTGTGCGCCGCCTTCGACGACGAGTACTGGCGGCGGACCGACGAGACCGGAAACTTCCCCGAGGAATTCGTGGCCGCCATCGCCGAAGGCGGCTGGCTGGGCGTGGCCATGCCCGAGAGCGTTGGCGGTGCGGGCCTGGGCCTGACCGAGGCGGCCGTGATGATGCAGACCGTGGCCCAGTCGGGCGCGGGCTTCTCGGGCGCTTCGGCGATCCACCTCAACATCTTCGGCCCGATGCCGCTGGTGAAGTTCGGGACCGACGCGCAGCGCGAACGTCTGCTGCCGCGCATCATCTCCGGCGAGGACAAGATGTGCTTCGCCGTCACCGAGCCCAATTCGGGCCTCGACACCTCCAGCTTGGAGACTCGGGCCGAGAAGGTCGACGGCGGCTATCGCCTGAACGGCCGCAAGATCTGGACGACCGGCGCCCAGCGCGCCAACAAGATCCTGATCATCGCCCGCACCACCCCCAAGGACCAGTGCGCCAAGCCCACGGGCGGGCTGTCGCTGTTCTACACCGACCGCGAACAGATCGAGGCCAAGCCGATCCCGAAGATGGGCCGCAAGGCGGTCGAGTGTAACATGCTCTTCATCGAGGACCTGTTCGTGCCCCAGGAGGACCTGGTGGGCGAGGAGGGCAAGGGCTTCCAGTACCTGCTGCACGGGCTCAATCCCGAGCGGGTGCTGTTCGCGGTCGAGGCCATCGGCCTGGGCCGGGCGGCGCTGGCGAAAGCCTCGACCTACGCCAAGGAGCGCGTGGTGTTCGGCCGGCCGATCGGCCAGAACCAGGGCGTGGCCCACCCGCTGGCCAAGTCGTGGGCGGAGCTGGAGGCGGCCAACCTGATGGCCTTCAAGGCCGCGGCTCTCTACGACGCCGGCAAGGACTGCGGAGCCGAGGCCAACGCCGCCAAGTACCTGGGCGCTGAAGCCGGCTTCACGGCCTGTGAGGCCTCGGTGCTGGCCCATGGGGGCATGGGCTACGCCAAGGAATACGACGTCGAGCGCTATTTCCGCGAGGCGATGATCGCCCGCATCGCGCCGGTCAGCCGCGAGATGATCCTCAACTTCATCGCCGAGCGCGTGCTGGGCCTTCCCAAAAGCTATTAGGCCAAAAGCTATTGATGAACTCGGACGGGCGACCCGATACGCGGTCGCCCGTCCGACGCCCCCTCAGTCAGCGGCGTTGAAGCGGATGGGGATCCTCACCTGCGCGCCGCCGACCGCTTGGCCGTTCTCGAGCTGCGGCTTCATCTTGAAGAACCGCGCCAGTTTCAGGGCCGCGGAGCCAAAGCCCTCGCTGGCCGGGTTTTCATCGACCACCATGCAGTTCTCCACCGTGCCCTTGACGGTGACGGCGCAGTTCAGCGTCGCGCCGCCCGACACTCCGCGCCGCTGGGCGCTTTCGGGGTAGTAGCGCGACATGTCGTCGGCGCTGGGCATCCTCAGCCAGGTCGCCCGGGTTATGGTCTTCGGCGCCGGAGCCGCGGGCGGGCCCGGAGGCGCCGGCGGATCGGCGGCGAAGCGCGGGGGCTCGGCGTTGGTCGGCGGGCCCGGGTTCTCCGGGATCGGCACGGGCAGGGGCTCGGGCGTCGGGAACGGCGTCGGCAGCGGCGGATGCACCGGGATCGGGTTGGAGGCCCGGGGCGGCGTCGGCGCCGGCTTTTCCGGCGGAGGAGGAGGGGGCGGCTTCGGCGCCAACGGCTGCAGCTCGAAACCGCCGTCGTCGACGATCTCGGTCGGCATGGTCACGTACTTCTGCACCGCGATGTAGGCGAACAGGGCCACGTGCGCCGCGCCGGAGATCGCCAGGGCGGCGACCAGCCCCTTGGAGAGCTTGCGCTTGTCGTCGCGGTCCAGGCCGGCGATGCGCGGGTTGAAGTCGGCGGGTTGGGCGATCATGGCGACCTCCAAAGAGCGGCGTCGATCAACTTCGACACCCCGACGCTCACACGGAGAATGACGTGTGTAAACAGATAAAATTACGAACGTGATATTTTGTCGCCGGGCGTAAGGTCCGGGTGCGACCCGAGCGCGCAGGGGCGGGGGCGTTAAACGTGGTTAAGGCCGCATTAACCATGCTCGTTCAGATATTCGGGGCATGGCCGTCCAATCCATCCGCAACGTCGTTGAATCGGCGATCCAGCGCGCTTCCAGCGCGACGGGGGTGGATTTCACGTTCCTGATGGGCACCGCCAAGCGCGAGAGCGGCTACAACCCGGCCGCCAAGGCCCGCACCTCCTCGGCCTCGGGCCTGTTCCAATTCGTCGACCAGACCTGGCTGGCCACGCTGAAGAAGCACGGCTCCAAATACGGCTACGCCCGCTACGCCGACCTGATCCAGCAAGGTTCCGACGGCAAGTACCGGGTGGCCGGCGACGAAGCCCGCAAGGCTGTCCTGGGCCTCAAGCTCGATCCGCACGCCGCTTCGCTGATGGCCGGTGAGCTGGCTTCGGACCACGCCTCGTACCTGCGCGGCCGGGTCGGCCGGTCGCCGACCTCGGGCGAGCTGTACGCCGCCCACTTCCTGGGTCCGCAGGGCTCGGCGCGGCTGATCGAGGCCGCCAACAACAATCCCGGCGCCAGCGCCGCCTCGATGTTCCCCGAGGCCGCGGCGGCCAACCGTTCGATCTTCTACCGCGAAGGCCGCGCCGCCACGGTGAGCGAGGTCTACGCCAACCTGACCAAGACCGCCGGCGGCGGCGGCGCGGTCGCAGCTCCTGCCGCGCGCGAGAGCCAGGCCGACGACGGCGAGGGCTTCCTGCAGTACGCCACCGGCCGCCGCATGGACCGCATCCAGCAGCAGCAGGCGGTGGTCGACCTGGTGCTGCGCGGCTCGCAGGGCTTCGACGGCGCCTTTGGGGCCGGCAAGAGCGAAGGCAGCAGCACGAGCCGCGTGGCCAACAGCCTGTTCTCGGCCGAGATGCTGCGCATGCTGTCGGACGCCAATGCCGGCTCGGGCGGCAAGGCGCGCTAAAGCATCAAGACCCTCTCCCCAAAGGGAGAGGTGGCCCGGAGGGCCGGAGAGGGAAGAGGCGTAGGTCTCTCAGCCCGTCTCGAATTCAGCAGTCGCTTCCCCCTCCGTCGGCTTCGCCGACACCTCCCCCTTCAGGGGGAGGGCCTGTGCGTCATCTCCCCGATCTCTTCCTCCGAATAGCCAAGCTCCGCCAGCACGGCCGCCGTGTCGGCGCCGAGCGCCGGGGCGGGGCTGCGCGCGTGCTCTTCGATCCCCGGGAAGCGGGCCGGGGCGGCGGGCGAGCGGACGCCGGCCGTGGTCTCGACGAAGCAGCCGGCGGCCAGGGCCTGCGGGTCCTCGACCAGGTCGCGCGGAGTCTGCCAGGGCGCCCAGGTGATGTCGCCTTCGTCGAGGGCGGCGGCGGCGGTCTGGTAGTCCATCGACCCGAAGGCCTCGTCGAGGATGTCGACCAGGGCGGCGGTGTTCTCGCGCCGGGCGCGGGCGCCGGAAAAGCGCGGATCGTCGACCAGTTCGGGCCGGCCGACGGCGGCGGCGATGCGCGGCCAGTCCGTTGCGCCCTGGCGGGCCAGCAGGCAGATCCAGCGGCCGTCCCGGGTCTGGAAGAAGTTGGCCAGGGGCTGCACCGCTTCGCGGCGCGGACGGGTCGAGGCCAGCTTGCCGAAGTGCAGCTGGATGGCGAGGTCCGAGCCGATCGCGTAGGCGCCGGTGCGCAGCAGCGAAGTCTCGACCAGCCGGCCGACGCCGGTCCGATGGCGCTCGTGCACCGCCGCCAGGATAGCCGAGACCGTGGCCAGCGAGGTGATGTGGTCGCCCATGCCGGTGCGGATCGGGAAGGGCTCGGACCCCTTGGGCGCGGTAAGGGCCCCGACCCCGGCGCGCGACCAGAAGGCGGCGACGTCCATGCCCGGCTTGTCGGCGTCGGGGCCGGTGAGGCCGTAGCCGGTCAGGCTGCAGTAGATCAGGCGCGGGAAGGCGCTCAGCAGGGTCTCGTGGTCCAGGCCCGCCCGGCGCAGGGCGGCGGGGCGGACGTTGGTCAGGAAGATGTCGGCCGTGGCGACGAGGCGTTTCAGGGCCTGCGCGCCGGCAGGGCTGCGGATGTCGAGCACGACCGAGCGCTTGCCGCGGTTGTCGAGCTCGAAGATCGGGTTGGCGGCCTGGTCGGCGCCGATGGTCTCGAAGAAGCGCCGCATCGGGTCGCCCTCGGGCGACTCGACCTTGACCACGTCGGCGCCCCAGTCGGCCATGATCCCCGCCGCGCCGGGGGCGGCGATGTAGGTGGCCAGCTCGACGACCTTGAGGTCCCGCAGCATCCGCTTCCTCCCGCTTTTCTCGTTGCGGAG
>NZ_QHJY01000492.1 GCF_003185805.1 Caulobacter sp. D5 | reverse complement strand
CCGCGGCCAGCCTGCTCGGACTGGCCGGCCGCTTCGCCGGCGGGGGCTGGGTGCTGCTGGCCGACTTCCTCGCCGCCGCCCTGGCCTATGGCGCCCTCTATCGCGCCGCCTTCGACCGCCCGGCGGGCCTGGCCGGCCTGCGCTGGGGGCGTGAAGAGGCGCTGATGGCCGGGGTGCAGCTGCTGCTCGCCCTGATCTTCCTGGTGGTGATCTCCGTGCTGCTGGTGGTGGGCGGGGCCGTGTCCCTGGGCGTCGCCCGCGCCGCCGCGCCCGGCTTCGACGCCACCTCGTCCGAGGCCTGGAAGGCCGCGCTGTCGGGTCCCGTGGCCGCCTTCGCCGCGAGTCTCGCGCCGCTGGCCAGCCTGGCGGTCCTGGCCTGGCTGGCCGCCCGTCTGTCCCTGGCCCCCGCCGCCAGCATCGCCGCCGGACGGCTGCAGGTGCTCAGCGCCTTCGACCTGACCAAGGGCCGCGCCGGCCTGCTGGTGGCCCTGGGCCTCGTCTTCTACCTGCCCAGCGTGGTGATCGCCGTGGGCGGGCGCACCGCCCTCGACGGACCCGCCGCCCTGGCGCTGCAGGCCGTGGCCGTGGGTCTCTATTATTTCTGCGTCGCGCCGGCCTGGACGGCGGCGTGCGTCCACGTCTACAGACACGGCCCGAGCTTGGCCGTCGCCGAGCGGCCGGAAGCCTGACCATGATCGCCCTGTCGCCCATCGCCGCCGCTCTCGAAGGGCCGCGCACCATGCGCCGCCATCCCGCCTCGCTGCTGGTCTGGGGCGGGTTCTACTGGGCCGCCCTGATCCTGCTGTGGGTGCTGCTGGCCGTCGCCTTCGGCGAGGAGGTGCGGCGCGACCTGGCCCAGACCCGTTTCACCGCCGACCCCAAGGAGGTGCTCGACCTGATCGCGCACCTGGGCGGGGCCATGGCCCTGCTGATCCTGCTGGCGGCCGCCATCTGCGCGGTGCTGGCCAGCGCCATCCTGCGCTCGGTGCTGCACCCCGAGCAGAGCCGCGGCGCCTATCTGCGCCTGGGCGCCGACGAGGTCCGGCTGTTCGTCGTGGCCCTGATCACCTGGGCCGCGGCCCTGTTCGTCACGGCCATTCCCAGCGGCCTGGTGACCCTGCTGACCGCCACCCTGGCCGGCGCGGGCGCCCGCAGCGTCGCGGCCTGGATCGCCTTCCTCGGCGGCCTGGGCGTCATCGGTCTGTCGATGTGGGTGGGGGTGCGCCTGTCGCTGCTGTCGCCCCAGACCTTCGCCGAGGGCAGGATCAACCTGCGCGAGGCCTGGGTGCTGACCCATGGCCACTTCTGGGGCCTGCTGGGCATGTTCGTGCTGAACCTGTTCATGGCTTTCGTGCTGACGCCGATCGTCTTCTCGCTGGTCGGCGGCCTGCTGACCGGGGTCATCGCCCTGGTCGGCGGCGGGTCAAAGCTGTTCGTGCTGCTGGGCCTGCTGACCAACGTGCTGATCGCGCCGCTGATGTTCACCGTCCAGACGGTGATCCTGACCGCCGGCCCGGCCCGCGCCTATCGCCAGCTGCACCCGGATATTTGAAGCCCGGGCTCTGTCCCTGGCCAACGAAGCTTGTTACGCGTTCCTGCCTGCGACACACCGCACAGGGCGAGCAAGAGCAAGATGAAGACCTTTTCGGCGACGGACGCGGCTATTTCGGGCTTCGTCCTGGTGCGCGAGCACTTCAAGACCGTCGCGGTCTGGGTCCTGATCGCGACCATCGTCTCGGCGATCGTGTCCGTGACCATCATCGGCCTGTTCGGCCCTCAGCTCGAAGCGTTCACGACGCTCAGCCAGAACAATTCCGCCGATCCGACCGAAGCCCTGCAGGCCATGGCCAAGCTGGGTCCGTTCGCGCTGTTCTCGCTGGTCTACAGCATCGCCTTCTATTCGGTGCTGCTGGCGGCGATCTATCGCGCGGTGCTGCGCCCGGCCGACGCCCGGCGCGCCTATCTGCGGTTCGGCGCCGACGAGCTGCGTCAGGCCGGCGTCTCCATCCTGCTGGGCCTGCTGCTGTTCGCGGCCTATCTGGTCCTGCTGGTGGCGGTCACGCTCATCCTCGTCATCCTGGGCGCCATCGCGCCGCCCCTGGCCGCGCTGGTCGGTCTGCTGATCGTGCCGGCCTCGTTCGCCGTGCTGGTCTTCCTGGGCGTGCGCCTGTCGCTGGCCAACGTGCAGACCTTCACCGAGGGCAAGATCAACGTCTTCGGCTCGTTCGCCCTGACCAAGGGGCGCTTCTGGCCGATGTTCGGGGCCTATTTCGTGGCCACCGTCCTGGCGGTCGTCGTCTATCTGCTGCTGTTCCTGATCATCACCCTGCTGGGCGGCGCGCTCAGCGGCTTCAACCTCGACACCCTGAACGACCTGATGCAGTCGCAGAAGCTGACGCTGGCGTCGCTGCTCACCCCGACCGGCGTGCTCAGCCTGGCCGTCGGCGGCCTGATCACGGTGCTGACCAGCGTGACGATCTACGCCCCCTCGGCCTTCATCTATCGCGAGATCGTCGAACGGGCGGCCAAGCCGGCGCCGGCCGCCCCCAGCGGGCCGTTCGACGTCTGATCCCTCCAGGGACACCGACATGAAGAAGGGCGGCGGGGAGACCCGCCGCCCTTTGTTGTTTCAAGCTCGCTTCAGGTGGACGCCCGATCAGGCCCGCTTGCTCTTCTTCAGCTCGCCCACCCGCGCCAGGCGGCGCTCCTCGTGGCGGTCGAGCAGTTCCTTGAGGTACTTGCCGGTCCAGCTGGCCTCGACCTTGGCCACGTCCTGGGGCGAGCCCACGGCGACGATCTCGCCGCCGCCGTCGCCGCCTTCCGGACCGAAGTCCAGCAGCCAGTCGGCGGTTTTCACCACGTCGAGATTATGCTCGATGACGACCACGGTGTTGCCCTGGTCGACCAGCTCGTGCAGCACCTCCAGCAGCTTCTTGGTGTCCTCGAAGTGCAGGCCCGTCGTGGGCTCGTCGAGGATGTAGAGCGTGCGGCCGGTGGCGCGCTTGGAAAGCTCCTTGGACAGCTTCACGCGTTGCGCTTCGCCGCCCGACAGGGTCGTCGCCTGCTGGCCCACCTTGATGTAGCTGAGACCCACGCGCTTGAGGGTCTCCATCTTGTCGCGGATCGGCGGCACGGCCTTGAAGAAGTCGGCGGCCTCCTCGACCGTCATGTCCAGCACGTCGGCGATGGTCTTGCCCTTGAACAGCACGTCCAGGGTCTCGCGGTTGTAGCGCTTGCCCTTGCAGATATCGCAGGTGACGTAGACGTCGGGCAGGAAGTGCATCTCGATCTTGATGACGCCGTCGCCCTGGCAGGCCTCGCAGCGGCCGCCCTTGACGTTGAAGCTGAAGCGGCCCGGGCCGTAGCCGCGCGCCTTGCTCTCCGGCAGCTGGGCGAACCAGTCGCGGATGGGGCCGAAAGCGCCGGTATAGGTGGCCGGGTTCGAGCGCGGGGTGCGGCCGATCGGCGACTGGTCGATGTCGATGACCTTGTCGAAGTTCTCCAGGCCCTCGATCCGCTCGTGCGCCGCCGGGGCGTCGCTGGCGTTGTTCAGGCGGCGCGCGGCGGCCTTGTAGAGGGTCTCGATCGTAAAGGTCGACTTGCCGCCGCCAGAGACGCCGGTGATGCAGGTGAAGGTGCCCACCGGGATCTCGCCGGTGACCGCCTTCAGATTGTTGCCCTTGGCGCCGATGACCTTGAGCATCTTCTTCTTGTTGATCGGGCGACGCTCTTCCGGCACGGCGATCTCGCGCGCGCCGGTCAGGTACTGGCCGGTGACGCTGGCCGGGTTGGCCATGATCTCTTCGGGCTTGCCCTCGGCGACGATCTCGCCGCCGTGGACGCCGGCGGCCGGGCCCATGTCGATCACGTAGTCGGCGGTGAGGATGGCCTCCTCGTCGTGCTCGACGACCAGCACCGAGTTGCCGAGGTCGCGCAGCCCCTGCAGCGATTGCAGCAGGCGGGTGTTGTCGCGCTGGTGCAGGCCGATCGAGGGCTCGTCGAGCACGTAGAGCACGCCCGTCAGGCCGCTGCCGATCTGGCTGGCCAGGCGGATGCGCTGGCTCTCGCCGCCCGACAGGGTGCCCGAGCCGCGCGACAGGTTGAGGTAGTCCAGGCCGACATCGACCAGGAACCGCAGGCGATCGTTGATCTCCTTGAGGATCCGCCGGGCGATCTCCAGCTGCTTGTCGGTCAGGTGACCTTCCAGGGCCGTGAACCAGTCGCGGGCCGGGCGGATGGCCAGGTTCGAGACGGCGGCGATGTCCAGGCCATGCACCTTCACGGCCAGGGCCTCGGGCTTCAGGCGCTTGCCGCCGCAGGCCTCGCAAGGCGTGTCGGACTGGTAGCGGCCCAGCTCTTCACGCACCCAGCTGCTGTCGGTCTCGCGCCAGCGGCGCTCCAGGTTCGGCAGCACGCCCTCGAAGGGCTTGTCGACCTCGTACTTGCGGGCGTTGTCGTCGTAGGTGAACTTGATCTTCTCGCCCTTGGAGCCGTTCAGCACCACGGTCCGGGCCTTTTCCGGCAGCTTGTACCAGGGCTCGTCCATCGAGAAGCCGTAGTGGCGCGCCAGGGCCTGCAGGGTCTGGGTGTAGAGCGGCGAGGGGCCCTTGGCCCAGGGCGCGACGGCGCCCTTGTGCAGGGTCTTGTCCTTGTCCGGGATGATCAGGTCGGCGTCGAAGGCCAGCTTCGCGCCCAGGCCGTCGCAGGTGGGGCAGGCGCCCGCCGGGTTGTTGAACGAGAACAGCCGCGGCTCGATTTCGGCGATGGTGAAGCCGCTGACCGGGCAAGCGAAGCGTTCGGAGAACAGCAGCCGCTTGGGCTCCTTCTCGCCCTCGTCGATGGTCGCCCATTCGGCCACCGCCAGGCCGTCGGCCAGGCGCAAGGCCTGCTCCAGACTGTCAGCGAGACGCTGCTCCATGCCGGCCTTGGTCACCACGCGGTCCACGACCACGTCGATGTCGTGCTTGAACTTCTTGTCGAGGGCCGGGGCGTCCTCGATCGGATAGTATTCGCCGTCGATCTTCAGCCGCTGGAAGCCGGCCTTCTGCCACTCGGCGATCTCCTTGCGGTACTCGCCCTTGCGGTCGCGCACGACCGGGGCCAGCAGATAGAGGCGCGTGCCTTCGGGCAGGACGGTGATCTTGTCGACCATCTGGCTGATGGTCTGGCTCTCGATCGGCAGGCCGGTGGCGGGCGAATAGGGAACCCCGACCCGCGCCCACAGCAGGCGCATGTAGTCGTGGATCTCGGTCACCGTGCCGACGGTCGAGCGCGGGTTGCGCGAGGTGGTCTTCTGCTCGATCGAGATGGCCGGCGACAGGCCCTCGATCAGGTCCACGTCCGGCTTGCTCATCAGTTCGAGGAACTGGCGGGCGTAGGCCGACAGGCTCTCGACATAGCGGCGCTGGCCCTCTGCGTAGATGGTGTCGAAGGCCAGCGAGCTCTTGCCCGAGCCCGACAGGCCGGTCAGCACGACCAGCTCGCCGCGCGGAATGTCGACGCTGACGTCCTTGAGATTGTGCTCGCGGGCGCCGCGGACGCGGATGAAGTTCAGTTGCTCGGCCATGGTGTCCGGAACGCTCGAAGGTCGGATTGGGAGCCACGCGCGAGGCGCGGCGCAGCGGCTATATGTAGGGCGCTGGCGCGGCATTAGCACAAGAACAACATGCGAACAAACGCCGCAGCCATCCTGCTGCCAGTCCTGCTGACATCAGATGTCAGCAGGAGGCGCTTTCGAGGGCGCAAAGCGGGCGCCGCGCGGTCGAATTTCGGACGCCATCGAAGCGCGAGCATTCGCCGTCAGGGCAATCTTCGGTGGCGGGCGATGGGGCGGGGGCGACGCGAGGTCGGACGATGGGCGCTCGCGGCCCCGGCGGGCCTGGCGGCCAACCTGCTGTTGATCGGCCTGCTGTCGCTGGTCGAGCGCGGGGCGCCGCCGGTGGAGCCGCCGGCCATGCTGGTCGAGCTGGACCGTACGGAGGAGGAGCCGCCGCGGCCGGCGTCGAAGCGTGCGGCGAGGGCGGCGTCGCCCGCGGCCCGGCCATCCGCGTCGCCGTCGATCGAGCCGGATGGCGAAATGCCCGCGACGCCGGGCGAAGGCGACGGAGCGGCGTCCGTCGGAACACCTGGCCCGTCCGGTCCCGCGATCGATCCCGCCTGGCGTCTCGACCGCAAGGACGTCGATCGCTGGCGGCTGACCGAGGGCAATCCGGCCTACCGCTGGGGCCGCTATCACCGCGCCTGCAAGGGCCTCAGCAGCGAGCACCTGACCGACGAGGAGAAGGACCGCTGCTGGGGAAGTCTCGCCGCCAAGGCCCCGTCGCCGCGGATGGGACCTGTGGGCCGTCCCGCCCCGCCGCCGGCGAAGTTCATGCCCCGGGGCCTGCCGCCGCCCCCGCCGCCCTTCGCCGAGGAGGCCCGCAAGCAGGCCCGCTGCGGCGCCTACCGCGCCGGCCGCGCCGCGCAGCCGCGCCTGCGCGACGGGATCTGCTGACCTCGCCGCGCTGCTTGCCGAACCCGGTTCGCGGGCGTAGAAGCCCGGCTCCACCCCTGATGGAGGCCGCCATGATCAGCCAGACGGAAGACCGCTTCGTCCTTCCCGTTTCCCTGTTCGTGGTTTCCCATGCCTGTCTTCATCACTCTGGACTCCGTTTCCGCCGCCGCGCCTGACGGCCGCGTTCTCTTCGAAAACCTGAACCTGTCGGTCGGCGCCGAGCGCGTCGGCCTGGTCGGTCGCAACGGCGCGGGCAAGTCGACCCTGCTGGCGCTGATCGCCGGCGCGCGTACGCCCCTGGCCGGGACCATCGCCCGCACCGGAACCCTAGGCGTGCTCGACCAGACGCCCGAGCTTGCGCCGGACGCGATCCTGGCCGACCGCCTGGGCGTCGGCGAGGCCTGGCGACGGCTCTCGCGCATCGAGGCCGGCCAGGGCGACGACACCGACTTTGCCGAGGCCGACTGGACCCTGCCGGCGCGGCTGGATGAGGCTCTGGCGGAGGTGGGGCTCGAAGGTCTCGATCCCGACCGGCCCGCGAGCGCGCTCAGCGGCGGCCAGCAGACCCGCGCGGGCCTGGCCGCCCTGCTGCTGGCCGCGCCCGACCTGATCCTGCTGGACGAGCCGACCAACCACCTCGACGCTGAGGCCCGAGACCTCGTGGCCCAGGTGCTGGTCCGCTGGAAGGGCGGGGCGATCGTCGCCAGCCACGACCGCGCCTTGCTGCGCGGCATGGACCGCATCGTCGAGATCTCCAGCCTGGGCGCGGCCAGCTACGGCGGCGGCTATGACCTCTATGCCGAGCGCAAGGCGGCCGAGAGGGAGGCCGCCGGCCGGGCTCTGGACAGCGCCGAGCGCGACGAGCGGCGCGCCGCCCGCGAGGCCCAGGCCGCGCTCGAACGCAAGGCCC
>NZ_QHJY01000491.1 GCF_003185805.1 Caulobacter sp. D5 | reverse complement strand
GTGGGTCGACTGGAGCCGGGGCCCCTGGACCCTGGCCGGCGTCATCAGCCAGCCGGTGCAATATGCCGACGCCGAGGCCTTCGACGACACGTCCAGCGGCCATGTTCGGCTCGACTTCGCACGGGTGGAGCGCAAGGTCTTCGGCGGCGCGGTCTCGGCCTATGCCGGCCGCCTGGCCCGCTCGACCGCCCGCTACGGCGACGTGGTCGGGCAGGAGGATCGCCAGGTCTATGACCTGCGCTACACCGGCAAGGCGGGCGGTCTCGACTGGGACCTGGAGACCATGGCCCAACGGGGCGAGGTCGGTTCTTCCGACGTCCGCGCCTGGGCGGCCGGGGCGCGGGGCGGCTGGACGTTCGCGGGCGTCCCCTGGTCGCCGCGTCTTGGCCTGCAAGGCGACCTGGCCAGCGGGGATGCGCGGAAGGGCGACGGACGGCTGGGGACCTTCAATCCGCTCTATCCTAACGCCGCCTATTTCACCCGCGCCGGCTACACCGGCTACGCCAACATCGCGCACCTGAAGCCTTCGGTGACGGTGGCGCCGACCGGCAAGCTGACCGTCATGGCGGCCCTGGCCGGCCAGTGGCGTCGCACGAGCGCGGACGCGATCTACGGCCAGCCCTTCGCAGCCTATGCCGGCACCGCCGGGCAGGGCGGACGCTGGACCGGCGCCTATGGCCACCTGCGGGCCGACTACGCTTTCAATCGCAGCCTGACGGGCACGGTCGAGGCCGTCCATTTCGAAGCCGGAAGCGCCCTGCGCGCCGCCGGCCGGGACGACAGCGACTATCTTGGCGTCGAGCTCAAGTACGGATGGTGACCATGCGTTTTCCCAGCCTCTCGAAGGTGATGAGCTTCAACGGCGGCTATCTCGACACGGTCGGGTTCCTGGCCTTGCAGGGGTTGTTCGTCGCCCACGTCACCGGCAACTTCGTCACCTTCGGCGCGGCGATGATCCACGGGGCCGACGGGGCGGTGGCCAAGCTCCTGGTGCTGCCGATCTTCTGCGCGGCGGTGGTGATCAGCCGCCTCGTGACGTTCCGGCTGGAGGCCGAGGGCCTGCCGGTGCTGCGGATCATGCTGGGGGTGAAGACCGTGCTGCTGGTCGCCGGCTCGGCCCTGGCCGTGATCCTGGCGCCGTTCGCCAAGGGCGACAGCTGGCAGCTGATCCTGGTGGCGGCGGTCTTCGTCTGCGCCATGGCCATCCAGAACGCCGCCCACCGGGTGCACATCCCGACCGCGCCGCCCACCACCCTGATGACCGGCTCGACCACTCAGATCATGCTCGACGTCGCCGAGCTGATCCGCCGGGGACCCGATCGGGGGGCCTCGATCGCCCGGATCAGGAAGCTGTCGGCGGCCGTCGGCCTGTTCGCGGCCGGCTGCGGCCTGGGGGCTCTGGCCTTCGCCCTGCTGGGGCCTGCGGCCTTCTGGCCGTCGGCGGCGCTGGGCCTGCTGTCGCTGTTCTCTGACGAGGCGCGCGGGGTGAAGGTGAAGGAAGCCTGATGGGGTAGCGGTCCCAGAGGGGGCGGGATTCTTCACCCGCCTGGGTGAGTGCGCTTCACCCGTGCGGGAATGGCGCGCAGGCGCGCCTTGGTTGAGTTTGCTCCTGCGCCGGCAAGTGGTCGGCGGCGTCCTGGACTGACCACCTTCCCAAGAGAGCGACGATGCAAGCCCAGACCGTCATGACCCGCGCCTCCGACACAGGCGCCGAACCGGCCCCCGAACCGGCTCACGACCAGATCCGCCAGCTGTTGCAGCAGGCCCGCCACGTCCTGGCCACCGACCCCGCCGACGCCGAGCGCTGCATCGCCGTGGCGGTGCGGCTGCTGCCGCAGATTGACGCGGCCGCCTCGCGCAGCTTCGCCCCCCAGACGGCGGGTGCGCCTGCCGCCCCGCCGGCCCTGCAACGCGGAGGCTTGGCGCCCTGGCAGGTTCTGCGGGTCAAGGCGCTGGTGGAGGCGCGGCTGGCCGACCGGGTGACCAGCGCCGAACTGGCCGCCGCCGCCCGTCTCAGCCCCAGCCACTTCTCGCGGGCCTTTCGCGCCAGTTTCGGCGACGCGCCCAAGACCTATGTCAACCGCCGCCGGATCGCCCGGTCCAAGGACATGATGCTGTCGACCGGCGACAGCCTGGCCGCCATCGCCCTGGCCTGCGGCCTGTCGGACCAGGCCCACTTCTGCCGGATGTTCCGCCGCTTCGAGGGCCAGTCGCCCAGCGTCTGGCGTCGCCTGCGCGGCGGCGAGCGCGAGGCGGCCTGGCCGCTGATCGCGGCGGAATGATCCTGGATCGGAGCCCGTCGTGACCGCCACCGTCCTGCTGATCCACGGCGCCTGGCTGACGCCCAGGCACTGGGATCGCTTCCAGGACCGCTACGCCGCGCGCGGGCTGAGCGTGCTGGCGCCGGCCTGGCCGCTGCTGGACGCGCCGGTCGAGGCCCTGCGCCGCTCGCCGCCCCGCG
>NZ_QHJY01000490.1 GCF_003185805.1 Caulobacter sp. D5 | reverse complement strand
GCCCCGCGCCCCGGCGCCCCGCAGCCCCGTCGCCGCCGCGCACGAGCGCATCGCCCAGTCGTTCCGCCCGGGCGTGGCCGTGGGCCAGGACTGGGAAGAGTTCTAGACCCCTCCCCGCCCTGGCTGACGGTCAGCGGCCCTTGGGCTTGCCGCCGGGCGTCTTGTTGCCGCGCACCACGCGCGAACCGGCCACCGGACGACGCGGACCGCCGGCCTTGCCGCCCGCCGCCTTGGCCCCGACCTTGTAGCTCGGGGTGGTCGAGACCTTCTTCTGGGCCTTGGGGCCCTGCGGCTTCACCGACTTGACCGCCGCCTTGCCGGTATCGGCCTTGACGGGCGCCTCGCCCTTGGCGGCGTCGGCCTTGATGGCCCCGGCGCGCTTGCCAGAAGCGGGCTTGCTGGAAACGGCCTTGGTCGGGACAGGCTTGCCCGGCCCGGCCGCGCTGTCGTCCGCCGGCGCCTCGGCCAGGATCGCCGCCCTCTGGGCCGACTTCTTGACCGTGTTGCGCGAGGCCTTCAGGCGCGCCTTCTCGGCTTCCTTCTTCTCGAAGGCGCGTTTCCCGCGAACCACATGCCCCTGCTCGGGCTCGGCATAGGGGTTGGCGCCCGACTTGATGGTGATGCGCAGCGGCACGCCCGGCAGGTCGAAGCTTTCCCGCAGGCTGTTCACCAGATAGCGCCGGTAGTGGTCGGGCATCTGGTCGGCGCGGCTGGAGAACAGCACGAAGGTCGGCGGACGGGCCTTGGTCTGGGCCATATACTTCGGCTTCACGCGCTTTCCGCCCACCGAGGGCGGCGGGTGGCGCTGCATGGCCAGCTGCAGCCAGTCGTTCAGGTCGCGGGTCTTGACCTTGGTCGACCAGTCGCGGTGCGTCTTGATCACCGCCGGCATCAGGCGCTCGACGCCGCGGCCGGTCTCGCCCGACAGGGCCACGACGGGCGCGCCGCGCAGCTGGGGCAGCATGCGCTCGGCGTGCTCGTTGAATTCCTTCAGGATCTGGCCCGGATCCTCGATCAGGTCCCACTTGGCCAGCACGAAGACGACGCAGCGCCCTTCCCGCTCGGCCAGGTCGGCGATCTGCAGGTCCTGGGTCTCGAACGGGTGGGTGGCGTCCATCACCAGCAGCACGACCTCGGCGAAGGTCAGCGAGCGGATGGTGTCCTGGGTGGAGAGCTTCTCGAGCTTCTCGTTGACCTTGGCCTTCTTGCGCAGGCCGGCGGTGTCGACGAGGCGGATCTTGCGGCCATCCCAGGTCCAGTCGACCGAGATCGAATCGCGGGTGATGCCGGCCTCGGGGCCGGTCAGCAGGCGCTGCTCGCCGATCAGACGGTTGACCAGGGTCGACTTGCCGGCGTTCGGACGGCCGATGATGGCGATCTTGATCGGCTTGGTGTCGTCGTCGTAGTCCTCGAACTCTTCCTGCAGCTCGTCGGGCGTCACCGCCAGCAGCGCCGCATAGAGGTCGGCCATGCCCTCGCCGTGCTCGCCGCTGATCGGGATCGGCTCGCCCAGGCCCAGGCGGTGGGCCTCGGCGGCGCCGGCCTCGGCCTGCTTGCCTTCCGACTTGTTGGCGGCGACCACCACCGGCTTGTTCCGGCGGCGCAGCATCTCGGCGAAGATCTTGTCGAGCGGCGTCAGGCCCTCGCGGGCGTCGAACACGAACAGCGCGACATCGGCTTCGTCGATGGCGAGCTCGGTCTGGGCGCGCATGCGCGCTTCCAGGCTCTCGTCGGTGACGTCCTCGAAGCCGGCGGTGTCGATCAGCTCCAGGTCGAGGTCGCCGAGGCGGCCGTGCGCGAAGCGGCGGTCACGGGTGACCCCCGGCTGATCGTCGACCAGGGCCAGCTTCCTGCCGGCCAGACGGTTGAACAGCGTGGACTTGCCCACATTGGGGCGGCCGACGATGGCGAGTTTCAAAGGCATAGGCGGTCAGTAGTCGATTTTTCCGGTCCCGGCAAAGCAACAAGCCCGGGCCGGCGTTTCCGCCAGCCCGGGCCCGGGACGATTTGTGTTGCGCCGGACCCCGAAGGGAGCCCGGAAAGTATCAGCGGATCGCGATCAGCTGGGCCTCGTCGGTCACCAGATAGACCTTGTCGCCGACCGCGATCGGCGACAGCAGGACCGGCGAACCGATCTTCAGGGTCTTCTCGGTGGCGCCGGTCTTGGCGTTCAGGGCCACGGCCTCGCCGTAGCTCGACACCGTGATCAGGCGGCCCGAAGCCAGGATCGGGCTGGACCAGATGCGCGGGTGCTTGGCCAGCTTCTTCTTCTGCTTCTTGCTGAGCTTGTCGCTCTCGTTGAGGTCGCGGATCCAGTGGACCTGGCCGCCATCGCGCGAGACGCAGATCACTTGGCCGGCCTTGTCGACCACATAGACCACGTCGCCGGCCGCCCAGGGGGTGGTGATGGCGGTGACCGGCAGGCTCCAGCGGGCCTGGCCCGTGCGCAGGTCGGTGGCCGAGAACACGCCCGAGTGGCTGACGGCGTAGACGTCGCCCTTGTAGATCACCGGCCGGCCGGCGATGTCGCGGATTTCCGACAGGGCGTTGGTGCGGCTGGCGCGGCTGAGGGCCTCGCTCCACAGGTCGTTGCCGTTGCCGGCGCGCAGGGCCACCAGTTCGCCCGAGGCGAAGCCGGCGACGACGGTGTCGCCGCTAACCGCGGGGCTCGAGGCGGCCAGGATGCGGGCCGGCTCGATCAGGGCCTGGTAGGTCCAGCCCGGCGTGCCGTCGGCGGCCGCGAAGGTCAGCAGTTCGTTGTCGGTGGAGACCACGAAGACGCGGCCGTCGACCACGGTCGGGGCGGCGTGGACCGGCGTGCTGGTGGGCTGGCGCCAGTTTTCCTTGCCGTTGGCCGCGTCGATCTGGGCCACGAAGCGGAAACCGGACGAGACGTAGAGCTTGCCGTCGGCATAGGCGATGCCGCCGCCGAAGCCCTCGGTGTCGCCCTTGTCGCCGCCGATGCCGAAGAAGCCGCGCTTGCCCGGCTGGGCGGCCGGACGCAGGTCCTTGCGCCACAGGGTCTCGCCCGTGTTCGCGTCAAGCGCCGAGACCTTGGCCTCGCCGTCCATGACGAAGATCTTGCCCTCGGCCGAGACCGGGGTCGCGGTGATGTGGAAGGTGCGGTTGGCCTTTTGGCCGAAGCCCTTGCGCCAGGCGATCTCGACGTCCTTGGCGGCGGCGACGTGCTCGACCGACTGCTCGGGCGAGCCGCCCGGCAGGCGCCAGTCGGCCTTGGGCTGGGCTTCCGGCAGGAAGAAGTCGACGCCCTTCAGGCCGTCGGCGGCCTCGACCTTCTGGTCGAAGGCGATGACCGAGATCCGCTGGCCTTGCGTGGCCTGGGCCTTGTTCTTCTCGTCCTTGCCGAACGGGTTGAGTTTCGAAACCGTCGAGCAACCGGTCACCGACACTGCGGCCGACATCATCGCGGCGAGCAGCAGGGAGCGCTTCAAAGTCATGGGTCGGCGGCTCATCGAGCTTGGGGTTGCAGGCCCGGCGGCAGCTGGCCGGGCGCGAGTTGGATCGGCGGCGGCAGAGCGACGGCGGCCTTGACGGCGGCCGGCAGCGACTTGGCCGAGCCGGAGTCGATCATCTGGATAGCGGCTTGGGCCCGCTGGCGCGTGTCGTCGGACGCATCCGACAGCAGCGACAGCACGACGAAGTCGCCGCGCGCGTCAGCGCTCTTGCCCGCCTGCAGCTTCGCGAAGGCCAAGGCCTCCTTGGCTTGCACGCGGTAAGGGCTCTTCTCGCCGGTCAACGGGGTCAGCCTCGACTCGATCTCCTGATAGGGAGCCGTGTCCATGAGCGCGAAGGCGGATTTGAGGCGAGCTATGTCACCCATGACAGGATCGGGAGCAATCTTGGCCGCTTCGTCGAAATAACCGACAGCTTCGGCGGTCTTGCGCTCGTCCAGGCGGATGCCGCCCATCTGCATCAGGGCCAGGGCGCGGTAGCCCGCATTGCCTTCCTTCGACAGCTTCTCGAACTCGCCGAAGGCCTTGGCGGGGCCTTCCTTCTCGTAGGATTCGAGGGTCGCCTGGACGGCTTCCGACGCCTTGTTGGCGCGGTTGGGCTCGTACGTCGTCCAGCCCCACCAGCCGCCGACGCCCAGGACCGCGACCGCGGCGACCGCGCCCAGGACGGGCAGCGACTTCAGCGCGAAGGTCTTGTAGCGGTCGGAGCGAAGCTGCTCTTCGACCTCGTCAAACACATCGACCACGAACGAGGCTCCGGTACGGGCGCGGGAAGCGCCGGGGCGTCGAGGACCGGAAGGGTTTCCGGACGACGCAAGGTTGAACATCAAGTCGCCACGGCCCCTGGCCGCGACGCAGGCGGCGAACCTATAGCGTGTCCGCCGCCGCCGCCACGGCGGGATCAGGGTCCTTCTCCCCTTGCGGTAGAAGGTGGCGGCGAAGCCGACGGATGAGGGGTTTCTCAAACGTCCGAGGCTTCGCCCAGCTTCGTGGCGGATGGTTTTGAGAGACCCCTCACCCGACCTCCTTCGGAGGCCACCCTCTCCCGCAAGGGGAGAG